>NZ_LZJG01000050.1:0-2837 GCF_001667785.1 Mycobacterium sp. E3247
GGTCGGGGTGGTTCACGTCGACGACCGCCAGGTCGAACCCGTCCAGCCGGCCGGCCAGGCACGCCGCCCCCGCCCCCCGCGCCCGACGACCTCGCCCACATCATCTACACGTCCGGCACCACCGGCGTGCCCAAAGGCGTTGCGGTAACCCAGCACAACGTCGCGCAGCTATTCGACGCCCTGCAGATCGGCATCGCGCTATCGCCGGATCAGGTGTGGACCCAGTTCCACTCCTACGCCTTCGACTTCTCGGTGTGGGAGATCTGGGGGGCGCTGCTGCACGGCGGGCGCCTGGTGGTGGTGCCCGAGTCGGTGTCCCGCTCGCCGGAGGAATTCCACGCCCTGCTGGTGGGCGAGGGGGTCACCGTGCTCACCCAGACCCCGTCCGCCGTCGGGTTGCTCCCGACCGACGGGCTGGACGGGACCGCACTGGTGATCGGCGCGGAGCCCTGCCCGCCCGAGCTGGTGGACCGTTGGGCACCCGGACGGGTGATGGTGAACGTCTACGGCCCCACCGAAACCACGATGTGGGCGTCCAAGAGCGCTCCGTTGCAAGCGGGTTCGGGTTTCCCGCCGATCGGGTCCCCGGTCACGCGGGCGGCCTTCTTCGTGCTCGACGAATGGCTGCGGCCCGTGCCGGCCGGCGTGGTCGGCGAGCTGTATCTGGCCGGCGACGGCGTCGGCGTCGGGTACTGGCGGCGCTCGGAGTTGACCGCCTCGCGCTTCATGGCCTGCCCGTTCGGCGCGCCCGGGACTCGCATGTACCGCACCGGCGACCTGGTGTGCTGGGGTCCCGACGGGCAACTGCGCTACCTGGGCCGCGCCGACGAGCAGGTCAAGATCCGCGGCTACCGCATCGAGCTCGGCGAAATCCAGTCGGCGCTGGGCGCTTTGGACGGGGTGGAGCAGGCGGTGGTGGTCGCGCGCGAGGACCGGCCCGGTGACAAGCGCCTGGTGGGTTACGTCACCGGGACGGCGGACGCGGGCAGGGCCCGGGCCGCGCTCGCCGAGCGCCTCCCGGCCTACATGGTCCCGGCGGCCGTGGTCGTACTCCCTGCCCTGCCCATGACGGTCAACGGCAAACTCGACACCCGCGCACTGCCCGCACCCGACTATCGAGACGTCGACAATTACCGCGCCCCTACCACCGCGACCGAGGAGATCCTGGCCGGCATCTACGCCGAGGTGCTCGGCGTCGAACGCGTCGGTGTCGACGACTCGTTCTTCGATCTCGGCGGCGACTCGCTATCCACGATGCGGCTGATCTCTGCGGTCAATTCGTCGCTGGACACCGACCTCCCGGTGCGCGTCGTGTTCGAGGCGCCGACGGTCGCGCAGTTGGCGCCCCGCATCGACGAGGGGGTGGGCCGGCTGGCGCCGCTGGTGGCCGGTGAACGCCCGCCGGTGATCCCGTTGTCCTTTGCCCAGAGCCGGTTGTGGTTCATCCAGCAGTTGCAGGGGCCGTCGCCCATCTACAACATGGCGGCCGCGTTGCGGCTGAGCGGGTGCCTCGATGCCGACGCGCTGCGCGCGGCCCTGGCCGATGTGGTGGGGCGCCACGAAAGCCTGCGCACCCGATTCCCCGCCCGCGGCGGAACGCCCCAGCAGGTGGTGGTCCCGGCCGAGGACGTCGACTTCGGCTGGGACGTCGTTGATTCCACCGGACGGGCGGACGGCGAACTGGACCGGGCCATCGCAGCGGCGACCCGCTACACGTTCGATCTGGCCAACGAAACCCCGCTGCGCGCAAAGCTTTTCGCCCTGGGCGAGCGGGAGCACCTGTTGGTGATCGTGGTGCACCACATCGCCGCGGACGGGTTGTCGCTCACGCCGTTGGCCGCCGACCTGAGTGAGGCGTACGCCAGCCGGTCCGCGGGGCAGGCGCCGGGCTGGGCCGACCTTCCCGTGCAGTACGTCGACTACACGCTGTGGCAGCGGGCGCAATTCGGCGAACTCGACGACAGCGACAGCGCGATCGCGGCCCAGCTGTCCTACTGGCAGGACGCCCTGGCGGGCATGCCCGAACGGTTGCAGCTGCCCACCGACCGGCCCTACCCGCCGGTCGCCGATCAGCGCGGGTCCAGCGTGGTCGTCGACTGGCCGGCGGAGCTGCAGCAGCAGGTCCGCCGGGTGGCCCGCGAGCACAACGCGACCACCTTCATGGTGGTGCAGGCCGCGCTCGCGGTGCTGCTGTCCAAGCTCAGCGCGAGTTCCGATGTGGCGGTGGGCTTCCCGATCGCTGGGCGCCGCGACCGCGCGCTCGACCAGCTCGTCGGTTTCTTCGTCAACACGCTGGTGCTGCGGGTCGACCTCGCCGGTGACCCCAGCTTCACCGAACTGTTGACGCGGGTTCGGGAACGCAGTCTGGCGGCCTTCGAAAACCAGGACGTGCCGTTCGAGCTGCTGGTGGAGCGGCTCAACCCGGCCCGAAGCCTGACCCACCACCCGCTGGTGCAGGTGATGCTGGCCTGGCAGAACTTCGCCGGAAACGACGATCCCGCCACCGGTCTGACGCTGGGCGAGCTCGAGGTCACCTCCGTGCCGGTCGACACCGAGTCGGCGCGAATGGATTTGGTGTTCTCCCTGGCCGAGCGCTGGACCGAGACGGGCGAGGCCGCGGGGATCGCCGGTCGGGTGGAATTCCGCACCGACGTATTCGACGCGCGGAGCATCGAGACGCTGATCGAACGTCTGCAGCGGGTGTTGGTGGCGATGGCGGGTGATTTGTCGCGGGTGTTGTCGTCGGTGGATCTGGTCGGCGATGCAGAGCGCGCGCGTCTGGAAGGGCTTGGTAATACGGCGGTTTTGACGGGGCCGGCGGCTTTGCCGGTGTCGGT
>NZ_LZJG01000051.1:0-78350 GCF_001667785.1 Mycobacterium sp. E3247
AACGACCCCGACCCCGGACCGGCATAAATCCGCGCCGAATTGACCTCCGGCGGTAACGCCCCGAAATCCAACATCATTGACTCCTTTAACCCGTCGCGGCCGCGTTGGCCGCCTCAGTCACGGCATACGACCCCGAGCTCATGCTGAGGGTGTTGACGAACACTTCGTGAACCGCCGCCGCCTGAGCGCTGACGGCTTGGTACATCTGGGCATGCGCGGCGAACTGCGCCGCTGTCAGCGCTGACACTTCATCGGCCGCGGCCGGGACCACTCCGGTGGTGGGGGCCGCCGCGGCTGCGTTCTGCGCGTTGAGCGCCGAGCCGATGCTTTGCAGGCTGCCCGCCGCCGCTGCGAGCGCCTCCGGCTGCGTCGTCACAAAAGACATCTGAAGTCCCTCCCTACTTTCCCGGCTCGCCGGCTCTCGAGGATCGGTTTGCCTTCGGGCCCACCGGGGGCTTGGCTTACTCGTGAGATTAGATGGGTCACGCGGTGCCTTGCCTCCCTAGTGCCGACTGTTCATAACTGGACAACTTCCGTTCACTTGGACGTTCCCTATCCGGCCGATGGCGGGCGGGTCAGGACGCTGTAGCGGAAGCCATATTTGTGGGAATAGCCGGCGGCGGCGCCGGCCCGCCGGCCCACCGCGCCGGTCGGCATACCGCGCAGCAGGGCGTTGCCGGGGGGGTTGGTCGCCGAAACGGTCTGAATCGGAGCGGCCTCCGCCTCGGCGGCATCGGCCGAGCTCACCGTGGATGCCAACGTGGCCCACTGCTGGGGCACCGAGAGCCCGCCGACCTGAGCCGCCTGTCCGGTACTCGCGGTCACCGCGCCGGCGGCGTTGCCCAGGTTGCCGAGGCCCAACTGGGCGAACGCCGGTGTCGGGAACCAGGCACCACCGGCACCCGCCGTCGCACCGCCGGGACCGAAGGTGAGCTGCTGGCCTATCGACCAGCCGAAGTTTCCGATACCCACCCCGAAGTACGCCTGCAGCGTCTGTTTGATGATCGCGGTGTAACCACCGGGGCCCATCTGCCACCACCAGGTATTCGGGGTAGGCAAGATGTCCTGCAGCGAGGTGCCGGTCGTGGTCGGTGCCGTGGCGGCCGCCGAGACTTGCTGCGCCGCCGTTTGCGGGGCGGTGGCCGACAACGCCTGCGGCGTCGCCATCTGCGACGACGTGTGGGCGACGGTCTGCGCGGTGTTGCCGGCCTGCTGCGTGGTGGCCTGCGAGACGGCGGCGAACTGTTGGGATTCGCCGTCCGGCGTGGTGGTCTGGGGCGGCGCCGCGAACGGCGTCATCTGCGAAGCGGTGGTCGAGGCGGCGGCGTAGGTGTACATCGCCGCGGCGTCCTGCGCCCACATCTCCATGTACTGGGCCTCGGTCGCGGCGATGGCCGGGAAGTTCTGCCCGAGGAAGTTGGTCGCGATCAGCGTCGCCAACAAGACCCTGTTGGCCGCGATCACCGGGGGCGGAACCGTCATGGCAAACGCGGCCTCGAAGGCGGCGGCGGCCGCACGCGCATGACCGGCGGTCTCCTCGGCCTGACCGCCGACGGCACCCAGCCAGGTCACATAGGGCGTGATGGCCGCCACCATCGACGTCGAGGCGGGGCCCACCCAGGGCCCGTTCGTCAGCTCGTCGATGATCGAGTTGTAAGCGCTTGCCGCCGTGCCCAATTCGGCTGCAAGCACATCCCAGGCGGCCGACGCGATCATCATCGGCCCCGAGCCTGGTCCTGCATACATCCGACCGGAGTTAATCTCCGGCGGTAACGCCCCGAAGTCAAACACCTGTTCTCCTCAGTTGGTCGCGACCTCTCGCGATCGCGACCGTCGTATCGGAATCAGTGGTGGCCGTAGTCACGGCTTCGTAAGCAAACGCCACCCCCCCGGCTGCTGACGTGGGAATCGCCGACTCAGACCTCGCGGTCCACCACCCCAGTCGGCGGGCTCGCCGGCGCGTCCTGCCGATCCCGGACACGGCGCCCAAATGTGGTCTACCACCACGCGTTTCGGACATCCGGTCAAGAACAACGTGCACCTTGAAGCCTCGATTGATCCCCGTTGTCAGCAACCGAGCGACAGCCCGCGTGTGTCCGAACTGTCGCTCGCCAATGAGATTAGTTTGTTACCGCGGGTGCTCCGATACGCGAAGCCAACTGTTCATTCCAGGCCAGCCAATGTTCACTCCCTGTCGACTCACGTTCATGTCCGGCAACCGATTGTTCATCCGCGGTTTTCCTCGCCCGCACGCCGGTCAGTCCTCTTCGAGCACCAGGGCCATCTCGGGACAGGAGGCGACGCCGTCGCGCGTCAGCTGCTCGTCCTCGGGCCTCACCTCGTGTTCTTCAAGCGTCGAATAACCCGAATCGTCTATCGGGAACAGATCCGGATCGACGGCATAGCACTGCGCGTGGCCCACGCATTTCGACTTGTCGAGACGAACCCTCACCGGCTTCCTCCCCGGACGACGCACTTAAGGAATCGAGACGTACAGTAGTCGCTCGGTGTAGCCCGCGACACGGTGCGGCCATCGCCGGCCGCAGTGGACCGTGCATTCGCCCGCACGCGGATTCGTGTCCCTTTGCCGCACATGCGATATTGATGTGCCAGCAGAACTTAAAGACAAGCGGAGACTGGGCGCATGACCACTCCTGGCCAGGGCCAGCAAGGCACGTTCCACCTCCCCCGGCTCGATTACGAGAAGCTACCGATGGCGGCGGATCGAGGTGTGGGGTGGAAGGTGCTGCGCGACGCCGGGCCGGTGGTGTTCATGAACGGCCACTACTACATCACGCGCCGCGAGGACGTGCTGGCGGCGCTGCGCAACCCGAAGGTCTTTTCGTCGACGATACTTCAGCCTCCCGGCCACCCATTGCCGGTGCTGCCGTTGGCCTTTGACCCCCCGCAGCACACCCGCTACCGGAAAATCCTGCAGCCGTTCTTCAGCCCGCACGGACTGAGCGCGTCGCGGCCGGCGCTCGAGCGGCACGCCGCCGAGATGATCGCTGCGTTCGCCGGCGAGGGCAAGTGCGAGGTGATGGCGGATTTCGCGCGCCTGTACCCGTTTCAGGTCTTCATGGACCTCTACGGTCTGCCGTTGGAGGACCGCGACCGCCTGATCGCCTGGAAGGACGCGGTCGTCGCGGATAAGCCGTATCTCACCCCGGGCGACCTCGAGCAGGGCCGGCACCTGCTGGCCTACCTGGTCGACGCTATCCAGCAACGCCGGCACAATCCGGGGTCCGACATGCTGTCGCGCGTCATGGCCAGTGACGGCGATTTCAGCGACCTGGAACTGCTGGGCATGAGCCACCTGCTGATCCTGGCGGGTCTGGACACGGTGACGGCGGCGATCGGATTCTGCCTGCTTGAGTTGGCCCGGCGCCCCCAGCTGCGCGAGTTGCTTCGCGACGACCCGAAGCAGATCCGGGTCTTCATCGAGGAGATCGTGCGACTGGAACCGTCGGCGCCGGTGGCGCCGCGGATCACCACCCAATACGTCGAGATCGGCGGCATGACGTTGCCACCCGGCACGTCGGTGCGGTTGTGCATGGCGGCGGTCAACCGCGACGACAGCGACGCCACGTCGGTCAATGAGCTCGTCATGGACGGAAAGGTGCACCGCCACTGGGGCTTCGGTGGCGGGCCGCACCGCTGCCTGGGCTCCCACCTCGGCCGGATCGAGCTGACGGTGATCGTCGGCGAATGGCTCAGGCAGATCCCCGACTTCGACGTGCCGGCGGACTACGTCCCCGAAATCACTTTCCCGTCAAAGAGTTTCGCGCTCAAGGAACTACCGCTGCGCTGGGGCTGATCCAGCCAACCCCAGCGCAGCGGTATCCGTCGGCGCCTATTTGCGCAATTCGGTCGACGCGACCTGTACGAACACACCGGTGTCCTCGGCCATCAGCAGGCCTCGGCCGCGGGGCAGCGGGCCACCCTTCATCTTGCCGCGGATGAAGCCCTCGTCCGGATCGGCGTCCATGACCAGCAACGGCGCGTTCGCCTGGGCCAGTGCGCGCAGCATGGGGTCGCTGCCCGCCGACGACCAGCCACCGAAGGTGCGCGTGACGAGCACGTGC
This sequence comes from Mycobacterium sp. E3247, assembly GCF_001667785.1. Classification (NCBI taxonomy): domain Bacteria; kingdom Bacillati; phylum Actinomycetota; class Actinomycetes; order Mycobacteriales; family Mycobacteriaceae; genus Mycobacterium; species Mycobacterium sp. E3247. The sequence continues at coordinate 4,086 of NZ_LZJG01000051.1, forward strand.
AGCCCGACATCGGCGGCCCTGGTCACCCACGGCGCGGCCTTGTGCAGCGGCGAATCGAACCCTGCCGGCAGCTGCTGGATGTCGTCGACGATCAGGAAGATCTCCGGGCCGCTCCACCACGACCGCGACAACAACTCCTCCGCGGACAGCCCGGGCGGCGGTTCGCGCCCGGCCAGGACCGCCGCCAATTCGCCCATCATCGCCTGGACGCCGTCCAGGTTGTAGGCGAACTTCTCGACGTAGTCCGAACCCAGTGTGGTCAGCAGCTGACGTCGTGGGTCCACCAGCCACACCTGCGCCGACGGCTGGCCAGCCGGCGGCGGCGGCGCGCTGCTCGCCCCGGGTGCGTACAGCCGGCCGATTTCTCGCATGATGGTGGCCAGCGTGGTCGTGCGCCCACATTCGCGTCGCCCGGTCACCATCAGGTGCGCGTTCTCGGCGAAGTTGAGGTAGACCGGCGCCAGATCCAATTCGGAGATGGCCCAAGCGATTCCGCCCGCGCCGACACCTTGACGGGTGTCTCGCGCGGCCAGCTCCCGCAGCTGCTCGAGATCGAACCGCGCCGGGAGGCGGCGCACCGGCGGGGCCTGGGCGCTGGTGAGGCGACCGACCGCGTCGATCACGCTGTCGGACTCGAACACGTAGTCGGGCGTGGTCGCGAGCGCGGGCCGGGCCACCAACGTGTGCAGACCGGCCTGCGGGTCGGAGTCCAGCCTGACGTAGTTGACCGCGACCATGCCGCGGCCCGGCTTGACCGGGACGTCCTTGGCGAATCGCGAACGCACCAGCTTGGCGTCTTCCACCGCGGCCAGCCGCAATTCGACCCGGGACCCGAACCCGCTGCGCACCGGGGGCCGCAGTTCGGACTCGCGATCGGCGGTGACCACCACGTGCACCCCGAATGAGGGGCCCTGGTTGATGATCACGTTCACCTGCTCGATCAGCACCTCGTTCTCTTCGGCCAGCGCCCGGTAGTTGTCCACCACCAGGTAGACGTCGCCGAACCCGTCGTTGGGCACCGGGCCGGGCTCGCCGCCGAACTTACGGCGCCGGAAGACCTCCATCGAGGCGATGCCGTACTCGAGGAACGTGCTCTTGCGCTGGCGCACCAAGGCCAGCAGCTCGGCCACCGTGCGGCGCACACCGTACGGGTCGGTCGGGCCGGCCACCTCGCCCACGTGCGGCAGCCGGGCGACCGTGGTCAGCGCGGTGCTGCTGTAGGCCAGGCAGTAGAACTGGACCTGCTCGGGGGTGTGGGTCAGCGCGGCCGAGCAGATCAGCGTCTGCAGGGCCGTCGTCTTGCCCGAACCGCCGGCGCCCAGGATCAGGACGTTGGCGCCCGGCCCCGAGGTGTCGACAGTCCACGGCGGCTGGTCGTGCTTGAAGGGCCGGTCGATGATCCCGATCGGGAAGACCAGATCCTTGGCGGAACCGTAGTTCTCTTGCCACGGGTGACCGAGGAACCGGTTGACCAACTCGTCGATGGGCACGGGTTGGTTCAGCGGCGGTTGCCACAACCGGTAGGGCTCGAAGTCGATCTTGCGCAGCTGATCGATGATCACCGTGCCGACCTTGGGGACCCTGATGCCCTCGACGTCCTCGTCCTCACCCGCCGCGCCGTCGGCTTCCAGCGTCTCGCCGTTGGTGATCGCGGCCGGGGTGAGTTCCGGTCCGCCCACGCTGACCTCGAGCGGGGTGAACGAGTTGGTGAACAGCTGCGGGCGCACGTAGTCGATGCTGTGCACCAGCGCGGGCGCCTCGTCGCCGTCGTCGGTGAGTCCGCGGGCGAAGTAGTCCCGCCACAGGAACTCCGCCTGGAACCGGACGATGTCCTCCAGGCTGCGCCGGAAGTAGCCCAGACCCGCCTGCGCCGGCAGGTTCACCGCGTTCGGCACACCCGCCGCCTGCGCGGCACCGGCGGTGCGCGCCTTCAGCACCAGCCGGTAACCCATGTTCTCCATGAGCTTTTCGGCCCGGCTCTCGATGGTCTGCGACGCCATCATCAGGTGGATCCAGTATGCGCGACCCTGCCGGCCGATCGAGTCGAGCACGTCGACCGCCGTCGGCATGATGCGGAACCACTCGTAGAACTCGTCGATGACGACCACGAGCATCGGCAGTGGCGGCATGTCCTGGCCGCGTGCTTGCATCCTGAGCCGGACGGAGTTGTACTCCTTGGCGTCGTCGACACCGGCGCTGTCGCAGATCGCCTTGCGGCGGGCGATCTCGCCCCACAGGGCGTCCAGGAAGCGCTCCATCAGCGCCTGGTCTTCTTCCAGGTCGGTGATGATCCGCGACACGTGCGGGACGCCGGCGAACGGCTTGACCGCCGACCCACCCTTGAGGTCGGCCAGCACGAACTGCAGCTCCTCCGGCGGGTGGCTGAGCATCAGCGACTCGATCACGGTCCGCACCAGGGTTGATTTACCCGAACCGGTCGTTCCGGACATGACGCCGTGCGGACCGTCACCGCCCTCGTCCAGCGACTTCATGTCCAAGAACAGCAGCTCGCCGTTGTCGGAGCGGTTACCGAACGGCGCCCGCAGGCGCGACCGCCCCATCGTGTCGGTCCGGGCGCCCCAGAGCGCGTGGAAGTCGATGCGGCCCGGGTCGTCGATCCCGTAGTAGGACAGGATGTCGCGGGCGCCGATGTGGGTGACCCGCTGGCCGATCTCTTCGTAGGCCTCGGCGAGCCGCCAGTGGGCCAGCGCCTGGGAGAACTCCTCCGCCTCCGCGACACTGATGTGGTCGGTGAGCGCGAAGAACCACGGCTTCTCGTCGATCACCATCCAGGTGTCACGGTCGCGGGGCAGCGCCTCGATCACGCCCTTGTCATCGAACCGCAGGGTGCGCTCGGGGACCGCTGTCCACATCGACGCCCCGGTCAGGTCGAAGAAGGTGACTCCGTCGATGCCTTCGGCGCTGATCACGAACTCCCACTGCGGGTCGACGACGTCGGCGACGATCACCGTGTGGGGCGTCGGGGTCTGCGCCGACGAGCTCGCGTGCCGGGGCGTGAAAGAGCCGCGGCCGGCGAACAATTCGGCCTGTTCGGCGGCGAACTCGCGCACCGACGCGTAGACCATCCGCGCGTTGCCGGCGGCGTCCTGGCGGCGCGGGTCACCGAAGTGCGGCAGCCACTTGACCCAGTCCCATTCGTCCAGATCCGAGCTGACGACGACCATCCGCACGTGGTCGGGGCCGTGCGAGAACGCCAGTTGGCAGACGATCGCCCGCATGAGCCCCAGGACCTGCTCCCGCTCACCGTCGAGCGAATACCAGGGCTCGACCAGCAACGAGATCATCTTGGGCAGGTTGTAGACGACGCTCTGGTAGCGACCGAATTCCTGCAGCGCCTTACCGGTCACCGGCTCCAGCTCGATGTCGGTGGGCATGTTCTGCGGCTCACCCCAGGTCACCTCGGGCCGCGTCATGCCGACGCCGACCCGCACCACACCGAAGTTGAGGTCCTTGCCGTCGGGCTTGCGCTCCCACATCCGCGACGTGCCCACCGCGGCGGTCAGCGTGGTCGGCGCCGGGTGGAACCACCGGTAGTTGGCGTCCATGCTGTCCGCGGACTCGTGGGCGGTCTCGCGCAGCATGTCCAGCATCAGCATGAACTGGGCGCGCATCGCGTCCAGCTTGGGCCGGCTCATCTGCTGCTGACCGCCGAACCGGCCGCCGAACATCATCATCGCGACGCCGCCGATCATGAAGATCGGGAAGATGGCGCCGGCGCCGCCGAACACGTGCGAGCCGCTGGCGAAGGTCATGCCGACCATGCCGATCAGCAGGCCGACCACCAACACGCCGACCACCACGAGCCACCAGGGCTTGCCCTCCGGAGGCGGAATGCTCAGGGGTGTCGGGAGGACGATGTTCTCCGGCTTGATGACCGGAGGCTTCTCCGGCGTCGGCCGGGCAAACCCGCGTTTCACTTAGGTACCGCCAATTCTGCTGGGGACATATCCATCGGTAGGGTGTCGTGCTCCACGAGCGCGTCGGCCCGCGACAAGGTCGGCCCTTGCGGGAGCAGTCGGAGCGCCACCCAGGGCGCCAGGCTCGGTTTCGTCTTGAGGCCCAACGCCTCGCGGACGTCCCGGGTGTCGTCGACGCCGAACCGGGCCCCCGCGTCCGTCAGCCACCACAGCGATTCCGTCGTCTTGGCGCCGGGGTCGTTGCCGGTGACGGCCACGAAGTTGCCGTAGTCGGGCCCGAAGAAGACCTGGTCGGCCTCGCGGCCGGTGGTGTCGGCCTTGACCAGGGACACCACCTTGCTCTCATCCTTGGCGGCGACCGGGATGGTCGCGCCGGAGATGACCTGGATGCGGGCCCGGTTCTCCCCCGAGGTCTTCTGCCACCACCAGCAGGTCGCCGGGTTCTCGCGGATGTCCGCCACGTTGAGTGGGGCGTCCGGGTAGGAGGACAGGTCCAGCTTGTTGACCACGGGCATCTTCGCCAGGGCGGACGGTTCCACGGTTACCGGCTTGGTGTTGCCCGGCCCGGCGTTCTGCAGGATCTGAGCCACCAGCGGCGGCAGTGTCTGCACGCCGTCGGCCAGCACCAGTGAATACTGTTGCGGCCCACTGATTTGCGGCGTGACGATCACGGTGCCGATCGGGCCGGGCGCACCCGGGAACGACGCGGCCGCGCCGGCGTTCTGCACCTGGGGCACGGTCAGCTCCGGGCCCACCGGCAGCGCGTCGAACAACGCGCGGCTCATGGGCTTCGCCTGGCCGACCTGCTCCGGCGTCAGGCCCAGCGGCAACAGCACCGATCGGTTCGTCGCGTCGATCCGGGACCGGCGGCCCTCCCGGATCACCCAGGCGTCCCCGCCGTAGCTCAGCACCACGGCGTCCGTCCCGTTGAGGACGTGCCGGTGGTTGCTGAGGTCGGGGTTCCCGTCGATCACGGTCACCGTCACGCCGGACGGCGCGCTGACACCGGTCGAGGTGGCGACGGTGTCGCACACCAGCCACGACGACGTGGACGGGGCCGTGGGGTGGAAGTTCGACGGCGCGCCGGGGATGCCGACCAGCGGACCGCGCGGCAGGCTCGCGATCTGGTTGGACTTGACCAGGTGCGGGTTGTCCGGGCGACCGGTGATCAACCGCGCCGAAGCCAGGTTCAGCGCCGGGTACAGCTTGTCGCCCACGCGGACGTAGAGCGCCCCGGAGTCGCGGTCGGCGATGATCGGCGAATCCCCGACCTGGCCCGCCGGGCTGAGGAACGAGTAGAGCAGAGCGCCCAGGCAGATCACCAGCGCCGCCGAGACCGAGGCCACCACGGCCAGCGTCTGCCGCCGGCCCGGCTCGACCTCCATGCGGACACGCCACCGGGTGAGGGCCATTGCGGTGCGACGAGCGAGGAACTGGTAGCCGGTCACCTGCGTCCGCGTCGACAACCCGAGGCCGTACCCCGACCCGCGTTGTCCGCGACTCTCTTCCGCCACGTTAATTCACCATCCGGTCTGCTAGAACGCCTGGATATTGTCCGTCGTAAATATCCGCTGCGCGAATTACATCGACAACCGTAAGGCACCCGTACGGGCCTCGCCACGCGGCGCCGATGGCGTTCGCTGCCACATCCCTTTATCTGTAGGTGTCCGGTCGTGCGCGGTTTGCCGGATCGCGCCGGGCCCGCACCGCGCCAGGCGCCGCTGAACTGGCACTATCGGATTCCCCCGCCGATCCCCGCCCGGACTCCTCATGTCTCCTCAGGGCATCGTAATGGCGGATGCCCGGCTCGTCCTGTTGAGCGTGCACGCCGACGCGAACGAACGGGCGCGGCAGGGCCGGCAAAACGGGGGGTGGGCGCACGCCGGCCGGTGGGCGCCTCTCCCCGATTGGTCGGGCGGCGAATTCTGGCAGCAAGATGTGCGGTATGAGTGAGCTCGCGCCGTCGCTCGTCGAACTTGCCAGGAGATACGGCATCGCGACCGAGTACGACGACTGGACCGGGCGGCGGGTGCCGGTTCCGGCATCCACGCTGGTGGCGGTGTTGGCCGCGCTGGGCGTGCCGGCCGCCACCGAGCAGGCGCGCAACGTGGCCCTGGCCGCCAAGCTGCGGTCGCACTGGACGCGGCGGTTGCCGGCCACGATCGTCGGCCGCACCGGTGAGCAGACGCGGTTCTGGGTGCACGTGACCCACGGCGATCCCGCCGAGGTCTGGTTGCAGCTCGAGGACGGCACGGTGCGCGGCGGGATCCAGCAGGTCGACAACTTCACCCCGCCGTTCGACCTGGGCGACCGCTGGGTCGGTGAGGCCAGCTTCGTGCTGCCGGCCGACCTGCCGCTGGGCTATCACCGGGTGCATCTGCGTTCCTCCGACGGGGAGACCAGCACCGCGCTGATCGTGACGCCGGACTGGCTCGGGCTGCCCGAGCGGCTCGGCGCCCGCCGAGCCTGGGGGATGGCCGCCCAGCTCTACAGCGTGCGCTCCAAACAGTCGTGGGGCGTCGGCGATCTGACCGATCTGGCCGACCTGGCGGTGTGGTCGGCGTCGCGGCACGGCGCCGACTATTTGTTGGTCAATCCCCTGCACGCGGCCGCCCCGACGCGCCCCATGGAACCGTCGCCCTATCTGCCGACGTCGCGGCGCTTCATCAACCCGATTTATCTGCACGTCGAGGCGATTCCCGAGTTCGCCGAGCTGCCCAAGCGCAGCCGGGTGCGGCGGCTGCGCTCCGAGGCGCAACAGCGAGCCGCTCGACTCGACGCCATCGACCGCGACGGCGCGTGGGCGGCGAAGCGCGCCGCGCTCGAGCTGTTGCACCGGGTGCCGCGGTCGGCGGGCCGTGAGTTGTCCTACCAAGCCTTCCGGGCCCGCGAGGGCGGCGCGCTCGACGACTTCGCCATCTGGTGTGCCCTGGCCGAGAAGCACGGTGCCGACTGGCACTCCTGGCCGCAATCGCTGCAGCATCCGCACGCGCCCGGCGTCGCCGCGTTCGCCGAAAAGCATTCGGGCACAGTCGATTTCCATCGGTGGCTGCAGTGGCAACTCGACGAGCAACTGGCCTCGGCGCAGTCGCGGGCCGTCCGGGCCGGAATGGCGCTGGGCGTGATGCACGACCTGGCGGTCGGCGTGCATCCCCACGGGGCCGACGCGTGGGCGCTGCAAGACGTGTTGGCGCTGGGCGTCACCGCCGGCGCGCCGCCGGACGAGTTCAATCAGCTCGGCCAGGACTGGTCTCAGCCGCCGTGGCGGCCCGATCGGCTGGATGAGGAGGAGTACCGCCCTTTTCGGGCGCTGATCCGTGCGGTGCTGCGGCATGCCGGCGGCGTGCGCATCGACCACATCATCGGGTTGTTCCGCCTGTGGTGGATCCCGGAAGGGGCGCCGCCCACGGAGGGCACCTACGTGCGTTACGACCACGAAGCGATGATCGGCATCGTCGCCCTGGAAGCACACCGCGCCGGGGCGCTGGTGGTCGGCGAGGACCTTGGCACCGTCGAGCCCTGGGTGCGTGACTATCTGTTGTTGCGCGGACTGCTCGGCACGTCGATCCTGTGGTTCGAGTTGGACCGCGACGGTAACGGCGGTCCCCTGCCGGCCGAGCGCTGGCGGGAGTACTGCCTGTCCTCGGTGACCACCCACGATCTGCCGCCGACCGCCGGCTACCTGGCGGGTGACCACGTGCGGTTACGCGAAAGCCTCGGATTGCTCACCCGCCCCGCCGAGGACGAACTCGCCTCCGACCGGGCCCAATTGGCAGCCTGGATGGCCGAATTACGCCGGGTGGGGTTGCTCGATGACGGCGAGACCGACGCGGACAGCGTCGTCCTTGCCCTGTATCGGTACCTGGGACGGACACCGTCGCGCCTGGTGGGCGTGGCGCTGACCGACGCGGTGGGCGACCGCCGGACCCAGAATCAGCCCGGCACCACCGACGAATACCCCAACTGGCGGATTCCGCTGACCGGCCCGGACGGCCGCCCGATGATGCTCGAGGACGTGTTCACCGATGCCCGGGCGGCCACCCTGGCCGAGGCCGTGCGCCACGCAATCGCGCCCGCGGCGGCCGAAAGCGCGCCTGTTAGCTTCTGAGGCCATGAAGGTCTCAGTGGTGGCCCCGGTCGCCGACGGCGTCACCGCGGATCCGGAATGGATGGCGGCCTTCGCGGGTCACCTGGAGCGATGCGGTTTCGAGTCGATCGTCGTCGTAGAGCACACGGTGCTGGTCACCCGCTACGACAGCGTCTATCCCTATGACAGTTCCGGGCGCGTCGGCTTGGCCGCCGACTGCCCCATCCCCGACCCGCTGGACCTGCTGGCCTTCCTGGCCGGCCGGACCACCACCCTGGGGCTGGCCACCGGCGTGTTGGTGCTGCCGAACCATCACCCGGTGGTCCTGGCCAAGCGGGCCGCCACCGTGGACGCGTTATCGGGCGGGCGGCTACGACTGTGCGTGGGCGTGGGATGGCTCAGGGAGGAGCTCGAGGCGTGCGGCGCCGATTTCGAGGACCGCGGCCGCCGAGCCGACGAGCAGCTGGCCGTCTTGCGGGCGCTCTGGGCCGACCACCCGCACGGGGCCTCTCACCACGGCGAGTTCTTCAGCTTCGACAACGTCATGTGCTACCCCAAACCCGTTGCGGGTCCCCGCCTCCCGATCCATATCGGCGGGCACAGCCGAGCGGCGGCGCGCCGCGCGGGCCGGCTCGGTGACGGCCTTCAGCCGCTCGGCGTGACCGGGCCCGCCCTGGCGTCGTTGATCGCGGTCATGCGCGACGAGGCGTCGTCGGCCGGCCGCGATCCGGCTACCCTCGAAGTGTCATTGGGCCACGCGGTCAACAAGATCGACGCCGACCGCGCCGGCGGACTCGTCGAGCAGGGCGCCGACCGGCTTGTGCTGGCCATGCCGCCGACCACCGACATCGAGCAGGCCAAGGATCTGCTGTCGGCATGTGCGCAACGCCTGTCACTGATTGCATGACCCCGATGCCGCTGTCGACCGATGACCGAGCCGCCCTGAGCGACGTGGTGCACCGATACGCCGCGCACGTCGACGAGCGCCAATTCGACTCCGCTGCAGCGCTGTTCACCGACGCAGCCGTGCTGGTGGTGGCCGACCCGCCGAAGGCGCTGGAGCCGGTCCGTTCGCACCGGGGTCGAGACGCCATCGCCGGCGCGGTCGCCGCCGTCGCGGCGCTCATTCGGACCGAGCACGCCATCATCGGCGAGGTGTACGACCAGGCCGCCCGGCCGGGCACCGCGCGCGGACGCGTCGCGTGCATCGCGCACCATTGGGACCAGCGTGGTGACGAGCTTGTCGACGTGGTCTGGCATCTGCGCTACGACGACGAATACGAGCTGACCGACCGCTGGCGGATCGCCCGCCGGGCGTTGACCATCAACGCGATTGAGACCCGTGTGGTCCGCCGGGTACGCCGACACGACCTGATCTAGCGAGCTTGCAGAAGACTTTGCGCAAACTCACAGCGGCCGTCCATGATCCGAATCTGCGGAAGTAACGTCGTGTTTGTTGAGCGATTGCGGTTATCTCGGCCAGCGTCGGGGCGAATTTTGCCCACGTCGGCCCGGGGCCGGCGGCCGTAGGTCCCGGCGAGCCCGCGGACGCAGCAGTTCTTCCTGATCGTGTCCAATTTATACAAGTCGGTCCGTGTATTTTCGGCCGCGTGACGAACACCGAACATCGGAACCCGGGCGTCGCTTCCGCCGGACTCACCGGGGGGCGGGCAGCACCGAACGGCAATGTATCGACACTGGCAGTGGGCACGCCGCTGGAGTCCCCGCCGGACTACCGCAGCGAGATTCACACCGCCGAAGACATCATCGACGTCGAGACCTATGGCGGCGGTTTCGACCTCACCAGGCGCGCGACCGCTCCGAAGCTGCGCATCGGCCGCGACCGCTGGTTCAACCTGCTCTGGCTGATCCCCATCGGGTTTGCCCTGCTGGTCGCCGGGGTGGCCGTCGGCAAAGGCCTGCACAACATGCCGGCGGTGCAGTCCTTCATCCAGCGTTATCCCGGGACGGACAGTTCCGGTGTGACACCCGGCCTCCCGGCGTGGATCGGTTGGACCCATTTCTTCAACCTCTTCATGATGATGTTCATCATCAGGACGGGGATCCAGATCCTCTGCGACCATCCCCGGCTCTACTTCAGCCGCAACGCGACCCCGGGCAAGGACGAATGGCTGCGGGTGGGCCCGCCGGTGCCGGACGACGAGCTGTGGACGGCTAACGCCGACACCGTCGCCCTGCCACCACAATTCGGTCTGCCGGGGTTTCGGCACTCGATCGGGCTGGCCCGCTGGTGGCACCTCGGGGTGGACGTGCTGTGGCTCGTCAACGGCGCCGTCTTCTATGTGCTGCTGTTCGTCACGGGCCAGTGGCGGCACATCGTCCCGACTAGCTGGGACGTCTTCCCCAACGCGGCCTCGGTGGCGGTTCAATACCTGTCCCTGGACTGGCCGACCGACAATGGGTGGGTCGCCTACAACGGCCTGCAGTTGTTGTCCTACTTCACCACGGTCTTCATCGCCGCACCCGCCGCGCTCATCACCGGCCTGGGTATGTCACCCGCGCTGTCGCAACGCGTTCACTGGCTGAGCAAGCGCCTGAGCATCCAGCACGCTCGGTCGCTGCATTTCGTGGTGCTGGTGTACTTCCTGTTCTTCATCCTGGTTCACGTCACGATGGTGTTGACGACCAGCGCGCTGCGAAACCTCAACCACATGTTCGCCTCCCGCGACGACAACAGCTGGGTCGGCTTCGGGATCTTCGCCGCGGCCATGGTGCTGACGGCGATCGCGTGGGTTTGGGCCACTCCGTTCACCATTCGCCATCCGCGGGTGATCCAGCGGGTCGGGTACGCGCTCGTCGGCCCCTTCCAGCGCATGCTCGAACAACTCGACCCCAAGCCGGGCGGCTTCACCGAGAAGGACATCTCGCCACACCACTGGCGCAACGGCCGGCTGCCGGAGACCGTCGAGTACAAAGAGCTGGAAGCCAACGACTTCAGGGACTGGCGGCTCAAGGTCTACGGCCTGGTCGAACACCCGATGGAGTTCTCGCTCGAGGACTTGATCGCCCTGCCCTACCACGAGCAGATCAGCCAGCACTTCTGCATCCAGGCATGGTCGGGCGTCGCCAAATGGGGTGGCGTGCAGATGAAGACGATCATGGACATCGTCAAGCCGCTGCCGGAAGCCAAATGGGCGGTGTTCTATTCGATGGGCCTCGGCGCGACCGGCGGCATCTATTACAACGCCCACCACATCGGGCAGATGGACCACCACATGACCATGCTCGCCTACAAGATGAACGACCAGCCGCTCCCCTACATGCACGGCAGGCCGCTGCGGCTGCGCAACGAACTGCAGCACGGCTTCAAACTCGTCAAGTGGATCAAGGGAATCGAGTTCGTCGCCGACTACCGCGACATCGGCAGCGGCTACGGCGGTTACAGCGAGGACCACAAGTACTTCGGGCGGCACCAGACGCTGTAGGGCGCAGCGCAGAACCCTCGGGCGTCGCACTCTCACGTCGTTTGTCCCGACGGCAATCCGGGTAGCACAACGGAAGCGGCCGAACGGAAGTGACAGCAGAGGAGACGCCCATGAGGCACAGCCCTGTCGACGATGATCGGACCACTGATCGACATGACGCCGAGCCGGGGCGCGACCTCGAACACACGCCCGGCCTCATCGTCGTCGGGGCTGCGGCCCTGGCATTCGTGATATGCGTGGCGACGTTCGCGCTGGGAGACGCGGGTGCGGGCGTAGCCGCCGCGATCGTCGCCCTGCTCGGATTCGGCGCCGGCCTGGCCTGGCTCACGATGGACCGCAGGCGAATTCGCCAGAGTGAGCGGGAATGGCCGATGGGCCACGCGGCGCGCTAGCGCTACTGCAGCGCGACGAGGTTGTGCACGGACTTCTCCACATCGGAGCGGAGCACTCGCGCGACCAACCCCCCGACCGGACCGCTGAGCAATCCGCCCCTGAGGTCCGCGGTGAGGTGAAAGTCGGTTCCGGATTGCTGGTCCGTGATGGTCATCGCCACCCCGAGGCGTATCCCACCGCGGCCGCGACCTTGCAGCTCAATGGATTTCGGCTCGTCGTAGCGGGTGACCGTCCAGTGGACGACGTTGCGAAACCCCTTGACCTTCACGCAGGAGGACACGCAGGTGCCCTCCTCGATCGTTTCCGGAACGGGCCCGCGCCACCCGGCGAAAATGGTCATCCACTCGTCGAATCGGCTCAGGTCGGACGCCAGCTTCCAGGCGGCCTCCGGATCCACCTGCGACGTCACCGAAACATCTACTCGTGCCAAGTCTTCTCGCTCCTCCCCAGACGATGATCGCGATCGGCGCCGGCACCGCTACACAGGCGCCCGGCGCGCAACGTGGATGGGGTACCCGGGGACGGCAGGGCCTACGCGTGGGCCGGGCGCTTAGGGCCAGGTCTGCTCCAATTGCTGGGCAACGTCGATGACCTGCGCGGCTTGTGACTGCGGCGCGTCGATCTCCTCGGCGACGTACTGGGCGACGAATCGGCGGATCTCGCCGTCGACGCCGGCGAGAATGCGCAACACCTCGCCGCGGAAGGACTTCGAAGAGACGTTGACGGTGATGTCGGACGGCCGCGGCTTCGCGACGTCGACGATCAGCAGCAGCGGCTCGGCGGCTCGCGCGGTGGCCCGCAGGGCGATGTCCCCCGAGACCACGAACCGCTGCTTGTCGAGCCGAAGATCGAGCAGCAGATCGATCGACAACGGGATGTGGATGACGAACGTGATGCTGTCGCCCAGGCGGCGCGTGACCTTGGGCTCGTGGATCTTGACGTTGGCGCTGACCTTGGCGATCCCGCCCGGCCCCTGCGCGATGGGCTCCATGGCGAACTCGTTGCCGGCGATGTCGGCGAAGGCGGCGGCGACACGCTCGGGGGTGACGGCGACCTCGAAGAATCTTCGTCCGAACTCTTCGTAGGTGACATAATCGTGAGTCTCCATAGACTTATACCGTCTCACGCCGGCCGTCGGAACCGTCGCTGATCTGCACGCGTCGCCGGAAATCGGCGCGGCCGTGGCTCCTTCGCCGGGACCGCCGTCGACCCAGGACAGGTTGTGAGGCGCGCCACACACGGGGGGCTTCAATTCGATTCGGCCGGTGGTGGCCTGGGAGGCTTGTTGAGTTGGGAGGTGTTTTCCATGTGCGCCCACAAAGCTGCCGAGCGGCGCTCGGACTTCTCGCCCGCGGGCCTGCTCACCTGGCTTGGCGGCGGGCAGTGGCGGGAGCTGGATGAGCGCCACGAGCGGTCCACGCATGCCGTATCCGGCGCGGTGGTGCTGTTCGGGGCGGTGTTGGCCTGGCTGGTGGCGACCCTGGCGGTGAGCGAGTCGGCTCGCTGGTCGGTCCTTTCCGTCCTGCCGCTGACCCTGGTGTTCGGCCTGCTGGTCGGCGCGGTCACCCGCGCCACCACGGCCGGTTCCCGCCAAGGCCGGGCCGGGGTGGCGGCCCGCGCGGCCGTCGCGGTCGCGCTCGGCGCCGTCGTCGGCGAACTGGCCGCGATCGTCCTGCTGTCCGGCTCGATCGACCACCGCCTCGACGAACGCGCCCTGCGCAACGCCGGTTCGGCGCCGGCCGTGACGCAGGCGTCGGCGTCGCTGCAACAAACCCGGGATGCGCGCGCCGCGCTCGACGGCGCCGTCGACCGGGCTCACCAGCAGCAGGATCAGGCCCTGGTCGTCGCGCGCTGCGAATACCACCCCACCCCGGGCTGCCCGCAAACCCGGATCACCGGTGACCCCGGCGCGGGACCCGAGACACGAACCGCCAACGAGCTTTTGGCGGACGCCCAGCACGAACTCGACAACGCGCTGGCCGCTCGTGACCGCCAAGCGCCCGAGTTGGACGCCACCATCTCGCGCCAGCAGCAAGCGCTCGACGACGCTCGCCGCGGCGTGGTCGCGGACGCCGATCGTGGCCTCGGCGCGCGCTGGGTCGCCATGAACGACCTGACGTCGTCCGACTTCGGCGCGCTGATGCTGCGGCTCATGGCGATCGCGTTCTGCGTGCTGCTCTACCTGCTGCCGCTGATCCTGGGACGGTGGCGCGGCGAGACCACCCACGATCGCCATGCCACGGCCCGCGCGGAGCGGGAACGCGCGGAACTCGAGGCGGACACGGCCATCGCGATCAAGCGGGCCGAGGTCCGCCGCGACGCCGAGATGATGTGGGCCGAGCACCAACTCACCCAGGCCCGGCTGGCGATCGAGGCGCAGACCGAAATCGACCGCGAGCAGCAGCGCCGACGAATCGAGGAGGCCTTCGAGCCCCCGGTGCGGGCGGCGTCGCATCGCCCACTCGAACCCGCCGACGAAGACATCTACCTGCCTATTGCCGCGGAGGCCGAGGCCGCCAGCCGAGCGCTGGTAGGGCTGCCCGCCCCCGCGCAGACCGCCGGCGCGAAGAACCTGCCGGCGCCCGCCGGACGCGACGATGCGCCGCGCGAAGACCGTGCAGACGGTGGCACGTCGCCCATCCCGTCGATTCCAGACGCCACCAAGGCCGCGGCGCGGTGGATTCGACCGCTGATGCCGCCTTTCGTCGCGCGGGTGCTCGACACCACGACCGCGCCGCTGCGCACCGCGCGCCAGGTGTTCGAGGAGTTCGAGGAGATCACCTTCGCGCTGCGGCGCACCCACCGCGTCACGATGGACTCCGAAAGCTCCGACGCCGGCGAGCGGCCCATGCCGCCGGACGCGGCGAGTGAGCAGGCCTCGCCCACAAGGGGATTCATCGACTCGTCGCGCGTGGATCGCACCGCGGTGACCCAACGGCGGCCGGGCGGCCGAGAGCGAAGCGCCCCCTCGCTGGGCGCGTCGGAGCGTGGCGGCGATCCGGAATTGACGAAGCGGGACGGACCGGCCGAGCTCGATTCACCGCGGGGGCCGCGGCAACTTCCCCCCGCCTAGCGAGGTCCGCCGTCCCTGGTGCGCGACGCCGGCGCCCGGCCCCTATTCGTTGCCGAAGGTTTGGTAAAGGTCGGGTAGGAATGCGGCCAGGTGATTCATCTCCTGAGCGCAATGCACCATCAGGTTGCGAGCGCTGGTCTCCGCGTTGCCCAGCACCCGTGAGACGATCGGGCGCACCGCCCGCGACGCGACGCCGGGCACGTTGCGGACCGCGATGTGCTTGCCGCCCATCCAGAAGCGCGACCGCATCTCGGCCCCGTTCGCGGTCGAGCGGACGTGGTGAATGAACCATCCGACGTCTACCGGGGCCTCGCTGGACCCCAGCCGGGCACAGATCGCCACCGCGCCGTCGCTGTCGGGCGGGCAGCCCATCGTGACAGGATCGACGAATTGGATTGCGCCGTTGAGCATCGTCGAGCCGATGTACTCGCTGATCAACGACCAGCGGCCGATGTAGCGCCGGGCGCCGGCGCGGCCCGCGTCGTCACAGTCCTTCCAGGCAGCGTGCAGGTGGGCGCGCGGATGCCACAGCTTGTAGCGGCGGGTGTCGCAGCCGTGCCAGCCGAACCACCAGGACCACATGGCCGGGATGACCCCCGGCATGTCAGTGCGCACCGACACCTGATACCCGCCGTCCTCCAGGACGCCATAGCCGTTCTCGGTCTGCTGGTATCCGTCGTCGGCGACGCGCGCGGCGTCGTCGAACGCCAACAGCGCCATGGCGCCCTGCGGCCCGTGTTCCAGGGCCTCGACGACATGGCGTGGCAGCGGGGCCATCTCGGGCGCGAAGAACTTGCCGAACGGGGTGTTCGCGTCGTCGCCGCGGTAGCCCAGATACAGCTCGCCGGCCATCAGAGTCGCCCCATCCAGCTGTTGAACAGGCCGTCGGGGTCGTATTCGGCGCGCACGCGGTCGAGCTTGGCCATGGCGGCGTCGCTGGCGAACCGCGCGGGACGCTGGCCGAGGTTCTCGTCGGCCAGCTGAATGCCGATCGCGTATTCGGACATCGCGGCCATGTTGGACCGCGCCCAGTCGGCATACTTCGCCTCGTCGGCCGGGTCCTTCCACGAACCGTAGAGCGCGAGGTAGATGTCGGCCTCGATGCTGTAGGCCATGTCCTGGCGGGGAGAGCACGGGCCCCAGTTCAGCCAGAGGAAGTGGGCGGGATGCGGCGGCATCGTGTCCAGGATCGTCCGGATGCCCGGCAGCAGGTCTTCAGCCGACGCCGACGTCCACATGTTGTCGACCGCGTAGTGGTGATCGGACAGGTAGTGGCTCATCGCCACGTCATACCAGGTCGGCAAATCGGTTGGCATATAGGCAATCTTGACGAGCGCCTGATCGGCGACCGGGCAGGTGCCGAAGAGGGCGAGGGCCTTCTCGGCCTCCTCGTCGGTGTCCGCGAAGGCGGGCGACGCCAGCGAGATGACCGGGGTGTCGATGCCCATGTTCGGCTCGCCGCGCGAGGCCACGGCCTGCAGCTCGACGCGAGGGTCGACGTCGGCGCTGACCGCCCGCGCCCACGTGAAAACCTCGTCGCCAAGCTCGAATGGATAGACGTAGACGCTGGTGCCGCAGGCGCCGGGGCGGGGATAGAGCTTCAGGTAGAACGACGTGACCACGGCGAAGAAGCCGGGGCCGGCGCCGCGGGCGGCCCAGTAGAGGTCGGCGTTGTTGCTGGCGTCGCAGTGGATCTGTTCGCCCTCGGCGGTGACGACGTCCAGGCCGACGACGCTCTCGCAGGCCGGGCCGTAGATGCGGCTGTTCCAGCCGTACCCACCCTGCAGCAGGTAGCCGCCCAGGCAGACGCCCTTGCAGTGACCACCGGGGAAGAACAGGCCCTGCGCCTCGAGATCGGCCATGAGCAGGCTGCCGCCCTTGCCCGGACCCACTTGGGCGAGCCGCTTGTCGGCGTCGATGACGGCGTGGTCGAGGCGACTGACGTCGAGCAGAACGGAGCCGTCACGCAGGTGGCTGGCCGAGAAGCTGTGCCCCCCGGAAACGACGCTGACCTTCAGGCCGTGCGCCGCGGCGTAGCGGATGCCGGCGACGATGTCATCGGCATCGGCGGCCTGCACGATGACTTCGGGATAGCGCTGCGGCACCCGTTGGTGCCACACGGTGCCACGGCGGGCCGCCTCGTAGCCGTCGTCGCCGCGGAAGTGGTGCCGCCCCGCCGGTAGCCCGCTCATCTCGAATCTCCCTCGATTCACTATTCGGATCTTTGCGATTCGCAATGCGGACCAATATAGTGGGCCGATGCCGAGTTCGGGGGAAAATCTCTCGCCTGGTCGCGACGAAGGAATACAGGTGTTGCGCCGCGCCGCCGCCGCGCTGGACGAGATCGCCGCCGAGCCCGGCCGGTTACGCCTGGTCGACCTGGGTGAGCGGCT
The DNA here is from genome assembly GCF_001667785.1 of Mycobacterium sp. E3247. Lineage (NCBI taxonomy): Bacteria > Bacillati > Actinomycetota > Actinomycetes > Mycobacteriales > Mycobacteriaceae > Mycobacterium > Mycobacterium sp. E3247. Next base: position 21,416 of record NZ_LZJG01000051.1, read on the forward strand.
CGGCCTGGCCAAGTCGACGGCGCGCCGGCTGCTGGTGGGCCTCGTCGAGGTGGGGCTGGCCGGCGTCGATTCACAGGGCCGGTTCTCCCTGGGCGACCGCCTGCTCGGATTCGGCACTTCGGACGGGGCGCAGATCGCGGCGATCTTCCGGCCAACCATCGAGCGGGTGGCGCGCGCGATCGACGGGGAGACGGTCGACCTCTCGATATTGCGGGGCCAGCGCATGTGGTTCGTCGACCAGATCGAATCGTCGCATCGTCTGCGCGCCGTCTCGGCCGTCGGCGTCCGGTTCCCGATGGAGTCGACTGCCAACGGCAAGGCGGCCCTCGCGACCCTCGACGATGCCGACGCCGAGGCGGTGATCGCCAGCTGCGATCCCGATGTCGCCGACCGGCTTCGCGCCGAGGTCGCCGAGATCCGGCGCTCCGGAGTGGCTTTCGATCGCGACGAACACACCCGGGGAATCTCGGCGGCGGCGATCGCGCGCCGCGCCGCGGGCGACAACGTGATCGCCATCTCGGTGCCGGCGCCGACGGAGCGTTTCCTGGAGAAGGAACCGCGCATCGTCGCCGCACTGCGCGCCGCGGCGGAATCGCCGGCCTGGGGGTATGTCAGCGGACCAGGTTGATCCCGTAGTCGCGTTCGGGCCCGGGAAGGGTCGGCGCTCCGCCCCTCCGGACGCGCCGGACACCGCGCCCCCGAGTCGGCCACCGCAGCGGCAGGCCCTCCGAGCGGGCGCCGGCATCGGTCAGGCTGGAGTTGGAGGCGGCCGGGTTACCCCTCGAAAGCTCGGCCGCCCCAACGTCGTGAGCCCCGCTCAACAGGGCACTGCAGCGGAGGAGAACAGCGGCCCCCATTCGTGCCGGGCCGCGGATTGCGCATCGGTGAAACTCGGCGTCTTCTCGCCGTCGCCGGCCAGGTGTACCAGCGCCCAGGCCATCGCGAACACCGGCACCTTGTGCCGCAAGGCCGCGCTGTGCAATTCGTCCAGGGCGGCCTCCGACGGGCACCGGCGAAGGCCGATGAGAATGCCCCGAGCGGTGTCGAGGATGCGACCGGAATGCGGGCCACACGAAGTCTGGGCGGGAACCCAGTTCGTCGTCATGTTGTGGATACCTCCTGCGGCGCCGTCACGAACCCGCCACTGGCGATAGCGGACGAGGAATTCCTGCGCTACGCATCGTCGCGGCCGCAAACCTCAAAAGCGCCCTGTGCCATGATTTGTCGATTGAGCGCGTTGTGCCAGTCTACTGCCGTGATTGATACCCGCCCGTGACCGTTTCGGGATCGGCTGCTAATCAACGACTCCCACTACATACCGACGGGAATGGAAATCCGACGGATTCGAATTAGCCTGCCAGCGAAAGGATTTCGTCGAAGCCGCCGGCGATGGCGTCGTGGAACACGTCGTAATCGGGAATTGCGGTGGTGTCGATGTTCATGCCGAGCCCGCAGGTGTCGACATAGGTCAGAAGCGTGACATTCACGGCCGCACCGATGGTGGGCCCGAAGGCGTATTGCGCGCGCACCGGGGCGCCGCCGAGGAAAACCGGCACCGGGACGCCCGGCACATCGCTGGCCACGAAATCCACGTGGCGCAGGACCGAGCCGATGTACCACCGGGGCGCCAGATTGAGAACTCCGGCAATCAATTGCGTGTATGGCAGTGATTTTTCGTTGCGTACCGCCGCGGTGCGCTGCCGGATCGCCCTGATGCGTCTTGCCGGGTCGATCTCGCCGACGGGTACGTCGAAGCGCATCAGCGTGATCCGGTTCCCGCCGATGCCGTCCGCTTGGGTCCGCAGGCTGATCGGCATCGTGATGTGTAGGTCGCCCACCGGCACACCGTGCTTTTCGTGGTAGAGGCGCAGTCCACCGGCGACCCCCGCGACAAAGGCGTCGTTCAGCGCCCCACCGCAACGGTGTGCGGCTTCCCGCAGCGGCCGCGTCGGCACTTGATGCACCGCGAGATGACGGATCAGGCCGCGGTCCGTCGCCAACGACGACCCGGGTCGGTTGATCGGGCGGACGGTTCGGTAGACGGATGCCGCGGTGGTCGCCGCGGACCGGAGGGTGCTGACGGGCCGCCGAACCCCGTCGTACATCAACCGTGGCAGCCGGTTGGCCACCCCCGCCAGGGCCGAGTTGAGCAGGCCGGCGTCATAGCGCACGGCATCGGGGTAGCCGCCCAGCAGCGCCGGCCCCGCGACGGCAGGCTCCGGCGGCATGGGGTCGACGGGATAGAGGTCTTCGGAGAGGTCGAACAGGTGCATCGCGATCTGGACCCCACCGACCCCGTCGGTGAGCGCGTGGTGGAACTTGCAGATCACGGCGGCGCCGCCGTTTTCCAGACCGTCGATGAACGTGGTCTCCCACAGCGCGCGGGCCCGATCGAAATCCTGCATCTCGGCCACCCGCGCCATCTCGAGGACGTCGTCGAGGGTCCCTGGGCCGGAGATCGTCGCCCGCCGCAGGTGGTAATCCAGGTCGAAATCCCGGTAATGCTCCCACCGCGGCGGGGCGGGCGCAGGTGACTGCACCACCCGCTGCCGGAACATGGGCAGCGTGCGACTGATCAGGTCGAAGCGTTTGCGCACTTCGTCCCAGTCCGGCGACCGGTCCAGAAGAACGACACTGACCACGGTCGACCGCAGCCGGGGATCGCTTTCCATTGCCCAGGTGAAGGCGTCACTGGCGCGCATAAATGCAGTCATCTTTGTGCTCCTCGCACAGAACGTACGACCGCTGGCGGCCCAGGTCATCGGGTTATCGGCAGTCGATGACTTTGGTCCCCACAGATAGCGGCTTTGGTCGACCGCCCGTGCGGCCACTACAGAATGGCGTTGAGGTCCTTGGCCCTGGCGATGTCGTCCCAGTCGACGTCGAGTTCCAGCAGGATTTCCTCGGTGTGCTGGCCGTGTTCGGGAGCGCGCGCGGGCGCCGGCGGGGTCTCGTCGAACTGCACGGGCGCGGCGACGATCCGGTACTTCTCGCCATGGTCGTCGACGTTGGTCACCACGTATCCGTTGGGCTCGACCTGCAGATCGTTGAGCGTTTCCCGCGGCGTCGCCAGGGCGCCCCACACGCCCGGTTCGTCCTCGAGCGCCTTCTGCCAGTGGGCCAGGTCGTGGCGGGCGAACACCTCGGCCAGGATCTCGGTGGCCGCCGCGGCGTTGGCGATCAGGTTGGCCGACGGCACGAAGCGTTCGTCGGTGGCCAGTTCGCCCAGGCCCATCCGCTCGCAGAACCCCACCCAGAACTTGTCCGGTTGCAGGAACACCAACTGGATCCACCGGCCATCCCGGGTCTTGTACCGGTTGACAAGCGGGTTGATGGCCAATCCGGGCGGTGCACCCGGAATCCCGTCGATGTCGAAGAAATCGGCCGCCGAGATGGACGGTGCGATCGCCCACATCGCCTGCGCCAACAGCGAGGAGTCGACGATCGCCGGTTCACCGGTGCGTTCGCGGTGGAACAGCGCGGCGCATACTCCCCCGGCGAGGGTCGCCCCGCCCTGCAGGTCACCGAACCCGGGCCCCTGGACGGCGGGGGTGTCCGTGCCGAACGGCGTGAGCGTGTAGGCGACGCCGCCGCGCGCGAGGTAGGTGGCGGCGTCGAACCCGCCGCGGTCGCGGTCCGGACCCCGCACCCCCAGCCCGGTGCCGCGCGCGATGATGATCTTCGGGTTGAACGCGCGGATGTCGTCGACTGTCAGCCGCGCCCGTTCGAGCGCGCCCGGCAGCCAATTGGTGAGGAACACGTCGGCACTCGCCAGCAGGCGGCCGAACAGCTCGCGACCGGTCTCGGATTTGATGTCGATGGCGATGCTGCGCTTACCGCGGTTGCCCAACTCGAGGATGAAGTCGGCGTCCGGTCTGGCCGCCTGCCGGGTGAACCCGCCGACGACCAGTGCGCGCCCGGGATCGCCCGATGCGACGCCTTCCACCTTGATCACGTCGGCGCCCCAGTCCGCCAGGGCCGCACCGGCCGAAGGTACGTAGGTCCACGACGCCAGCTCGACTACCCGCACGCCTTCGAGGACGCCCCCGCGGACACCAGACATCGCCAACTCCCTCGGTCGATCGCCATTCCTTGCTATTTTAGATATTCTAGCTAGTCTAGGGCGTAGTGGTAGCCCAGCTGCAGGTCAGCGCAGTTTTTCGGGGAAGAGATGCGATGGATTCGACCGGTGGCCCGAATCCGATACCCGTGACCGCGCGCCGTGTGCGCGGCGTCGACACTGGCGAACGCCGTTGGGCCCCAAAGGGAATCGCGATGACCACGGACGAAGGACTGGCATGGGCAGAGTAACGGGCAAGGTGGCCGTGATCAGTGGCGCCGCGCGCGGTCAGGGCCGCTCGCACGCGCGGATGCTCGCCGCCGAAGGCGCCGACATCATCGCGGTGGACCTGTGCGCCGACATCGAGACCAACGAGTACCCCCTGGCGCGGCGCGAGGACCTCGAGGAGACCGCCCGGCTGGTCGAGAAGGAGGGGCAGCGCGCGTTCACCGCGGTCGCCGACGTCCGCGATCGGGTGGCGCTGGCCGCAGCGATCGACGAGGGCGTGGCCGAGTTCGGGCATCTCGACGTCGTTGTCGCCAACGCGGGCATCTGCCCGCTGACGGCGGGCCTGCCGCCGCAGGCCTTTGCCGACGCCGTGGACGTGGACCTGGTCGGCGTGCTGAACCTGGTGCACGCAAGCCTCAAGCATCTGCATGCCGGCGCGTCGATCATCGTGATCGGTTCCAACGCGGCGTTCATGTCGTCTCTGAGCACCTCCGGCGGTGAGAGTGGGATCGGCGGCCCCGGCGGGGCCGGATACGCCTTCGCGAAACTGGCTGCGGCGCATTACGTCAACGACTTCGCCCTTGCGCTCGCCAAGTTCTCCATCCGGATGAACGCGGTGCACCCGACCAATGTCAACACCGACATGCTGCACAGCCCGCCGATGTATCGGGCCTTCCGGCCGGACCTGAAGGATCCGACCCGCGAGGACGCGGAGCCGGTTTTCCCGCTCGTGCAGGCGATGCCGATCCCCTATGTGGAACCCGAGGACATCAGCGAGGCGGTGCTCTTCCTCGCGTCCGACGCGGCCCGCTACATCACCGGGCAGCAACTCCGTGTCGACGGGGGCGGCTTCCTGAAGGTCAAGCCGTGGTCCGGTGCGTGATCGCATGAGCGACGGGACAACGGGCGTCCAACGCCGCCTGTACGAGCTGATGGTGCTCATGAAGGCAGCCGACGACCGGCTGTCCAAAGGCATCGGCACCGGCGAGTTCATGTGCGTCTACTGGCCCTCGCGCGGGCAGGAGGCCATCGCCGCCGCGATGGGTCTCGCGCTGCGGCCCGACGACCAGTTGGTGACCACCTACCGCGGGCTGCACGACCTCATCGGCAAGGGCGTCCCGCTGGAAGAGATCTACGGCGAGATGATGGGCCGCACCGTCGGCGCCGCCCACGGCAAGGGCGGCACCATGCACATCGCGAATCCCGCTCGGGGCGTGATGCTTTCGACCGGGATCGTCGGGGCGGGCCCGCCGGTGGCGGTGGGATTGGCGCTGGCCGCGAAACGCAAAGGCCTCGATCGCGTCACCGCGGTGAGCTTCGGCGACGGCGCCACCAACACCGGGTCTTTTCACGAGGCGGCGAACATGGCGGCGCTCTGGGACCTGCCGATGGTGTTCGTCTGCCAGAACAACCTCTACGCCGAGATGACGCCGACCGCCGACACGATGAAGCTCGAATGTGTCGCGGACCGGGCGGCCGGCTACGGCATGCCGGGAGTGCGTGTCGACGGGAACGATCCGCTGGCGATCAAATCGACACTCGATGACGCGCTGCGGCGAGCCCGCGCCGGCGGCGGCCCCACCTTCGTCGAATGCGTGACGTTCCGCTTCCGCGGCCATTACTTCGGTGACCGGATGCCCTACATCCCCAAGGATCAGCTGGCCGCCGCGATCGAAGCCGACCCGGTGCCCCGCCTCCGCGACCAGCTGGTCGAGGCCGGCATCTGTGATCGGGACGAACTCGACCGCATCGAAGAGGAGGCGCTGGCCGCGGTGGAGACGGCGCTGCAAATCGTCATGCGCGCGGAGGCCCCGTCGATCGACGAGCTGGACCGAGACGTGTACGCGACCGCGATCAAGTTCCCGGTGTGAGCATGCACGAACAAGAGATGACGATGCGCGAGGCGCTCAACCTCGCCCTGGACCAGGCGCTCGCCGCCGACGACAGGGTGTTCCTGCTCGGTGAGGACATCGCCGACCCCGGCGCGTCGGGACCGACCGCGGGCCTGTCGACGAAATACGGCCACGACCGCGTCCTGGACACCCCGATCTCGGAGGCGGCGATCGTCGGCGCGGCCGTCGGCGCGGCCATCGACGGGCTGCTGCCGGTGGCCGAGATCATGATCATGGATTTCATCGGCATCGCCGCCGACCAGCTGATCAACAACGCGGCGAAGCTGAGGTTCATGACCGCCGGGCGCACGACCGCGCCGCTCACCGTTCGCACCCAGGTCTACGCCGGGCTGGCCACCGGCGCCACGCATTCGCAGAGCCTGGAGGCGTGGTTCATGCACATCCCGGGCATGAAGGTGATCGTGCCGTCCACGCCGCGGGACGGGAAGGGTCTGCTGACGGCGGCGATCTTCGACCCCGATCCCTGCCTGTTCGTCGAGACGATCCGGCTGCAGGGCAAGAAGGGGCCCGTCCCCGTCGATGCCGGATTCTCAATCCCGTTGGGCCAGGCCGACGTCAAGCGGACCGGCACCGACGTGAGCCTGATCGGCTACGGACGCTGCGTGCACGACGCGCTCGCCGCCGCGGCCACGCTGCACGAACAGGGCATCAGCGCCGAGGTCGTCGATCTGCGCACGCTGGTACCCCTCGACGTCGAGACCCTCGTCGCCTCCGTACGCCGTACCCGCCGAGCCGTGATCGTCCACGACGCCGTCCAATTCGCCGGTCCAGGAGCCGAAGTCGCCGCGATCCTGCACTCGCAGTTGTTCTCCGAGCTGGCCGCGCCCGTCGAGCGGGTGGCCGCCCGATTCGTCCCCAACCCGGCCGCGGCGGCGCTCGAGGCGCAGGTGTATCCCTCTCCGGCGCGGATCGCCGCGGCCGCGTTGAAGACCCTCGCGGGGGCGAGAGTGCATGGCTGACTTCGTCATCCGCATCCCGCGCGTCTCGGTGGCCGTGTCGGAGGCCGAGCTCACCGGCCTGCTCGTCGACGCCGGCCAGCGCGTGGAAGCGGGCACACCCATCTACGTGATCGCCACCGAGAAGGTGGAACAGGAGATCGAAGCCGGAGCGTCGGGCACCGTGCACTGGACCGGCCAGGTCGGGACCACCTACGACATCGGCGCCCCAATCGGAGTCATCACTTCGTGAACCAGGAAAGGTGAGCACGCATGGATCTCAACGAGACTCGCGAGAGGATCATCTACCAGAAGGAGGGGCCCATCGCCCGGGTCACCCTGAACTGGCCGGAAAAGGCGAACGCCCAGGACCAGAAGCTGGCCGAAGAGGTCGACGCCGCGCTGCTGGACGCGGACCGCGACTACGACATCAAGGTGCTCGTGCTCAAGGCCAACGGCAAGGGTTTCTGCTCGGGACACGCCATCGGCAACAACGCGGTGGATTACCCGGCCTTCGTCGAGGGCGCGAAAGTCATGGGCACGCCGTGGAAGCCGCAGACCGACCTGTTCGTGAAGCCGGTGCTGAACCTGTGGGAGTTCTCCAAGCCGACCATCGCGCAGGTGCACGGGTACTGCGTCGGCGGGGGCACGCACTACGGGCTCACCACCGACATCGTCATCGCGTCGGAGGACGCCTACTTCTCCTACCCGCCGCTGCAGGGATTCGGGATGCCGTCGGGCGAATGCTCCATCGAGCCCTGGGTTTTCATGAACTGGCGGCGCGCGGCGTACTACCTGTACACCGCCGAGGTCGTCGACGCGCGCAAGGCGCTGGAGTACGGCCTGGTGAACGAGGTGGTCCCGCGCGAGCAGCTGGGCGACCGGGTGGAGGCCATCGCCCGCCACATCGCGCAAGCGCCGATGACCACGCTGCTGGCGACCAAGGCCAACCTGAAGCGGGCCTGGGAGCTGATGGGCATGCGGGTGCACTGGCAGAGCTCCAACGACCTCGTTGCCCTGGCCTCCCTCAGCAGGGACGTCCAAGAGCTGATTCAGACTGTGTTCCGCGACAAGGTGCTGCCGTCAGAGCATGCGCGACGCCAGGCCGCCGCCGCCGCATCGACCGACGGCGCCACGGCCACTTAGGTTTACGCGGGGACCGCCGGTGAACATCGCCGACCACGCCACGAAGGCCGGACAGGCGCCGGCCCTCATCGTCGCGGGCGGCGGTGGCACGATCTCCCACGCCGAGCTGTACGCCCGCAGCCAACGCGTCGCCGCAATGCTGCATGGCGCGGGGCTGCGCCGGGGCGACGGTGTGGCGCTCATCCTGCCGAACCGACCCGAGTTCCTCGAAATCACCTGGGCCTGCCAGCTATCCGGGCTCTACTACACCGCGGTCAACACCCACTTCACCCCGGACGAGGTCGCCTACGTGATCGACGACTCGGGCGCGCGGGCGGTGTTCGTCGACGCCGACATGCCCGACCTCGCCGCCCACGTCCGCGCGGCCAACAGCGCGGTGGCCGCGCATTTCGCGGTGGGCGGGCCCCTGCCCGGCTGGGGCGCATACGACGATGCGCTGGCGGCCGCCGGTGACGCGCCGCCGGTCAAGGACGGCTCGGAGATGCTGTACTCGTCGGGCACCACGGGCCGCCCCAAGGCCGTCCGCCGGCCCCTGCCGACCGACGGCAACGGCTCATGGGCTCAGGCGGTGCTGGAGCTCGCGCTGACCCACAAGTACGGGATGAGCCGGTCCAGCGTGTACCTCTCCCCCGCACCGCTGTATCACGCCGCCGGGGTGAACTACACCATGGCGGTCAATCGCGTCGGCGCCGCGGCAATCCTCATGCGAAGGTTCGACGCCGAGACCGTCCTGCGGTTGATCGAGACGCACCGCGTGACGCACGCTCAGTTCGTGCCCACCATGTTCGTGCGAATGCTCAAGCTGCCCAGGTCGGTTCGGGAAAAGTATGACGTGTCGAGCCTGCGCTGCGTCATCCACGCGGCAGCGCCCTGCCCGGTCGACGTCAAGCAACGGATGATGAAGTGGTTCGGGCCGATCATCCACGAATACTACGGCGGCACCGAGGGATTCGCGGGTACGACGATCGGTCCCGAAGAATGGCTCGCCCATCCCGGCTCGGTGGGCAAGCCCATGTCCCCGGTGCACGTCATCGGAGACGACGGCGTCGAGCTTCCCACCGGACAAGCCGGCGAGCTGTTCTTCGAGGGCGGCCCCGATTTCGAATACTTCAAGGACCCCGCCAAGACCGCGTCGGTGTCCAACGACCGCGGCTGGCGCACCCTGGGCGACATGGGCTACGTCGACGAGGACGGCTACCTCTACCTCACCGACCGGTCCACGTTCATGATCGTCTCCGGCGGGGTGAACATCTACCCTCAGGAAGTCGAGAACCTGCTGATCATGCACCCCAAGCTCGTCGACGCCGCCGTCTTCGGCGTGCCCAACGACGAGTTCGGCGAGGAGGTCAAGGCCGTCGTGCAGCCGGTCGACGGCGTCGCGCCGGGGCCCGACCTCGAGGCCGAGCTGATCGAGCACTGCCGCGCGCACCTGGCCGGCTACAAGTGCCCGCGCAGCGTCGAGTTCGTTGCCGAATTGCCCCGCGACCCGAACGGAAAGCTGTACAAGAGGCGCATCCGCGAGCGTTACTGGCAGGGGCGAGCATCGCGGATCCTATGAGGGGATGAAAATGGTCACCACCCAGAGCACCCACAACAGCCGAATGAACCAGACCCCGCTTCCGGTGCCGTGGGCGGTCCAGGCCGTCGATCGCATCCCCAAGCAGCGCTACTACGACCCGGAGTTCTACGCGCTCGAAACCGAAATGCTCTGGCCGCGCGTGTGGCAGATGGCCTGCCGCCTGGAAGAGATTCCCAAGCCCGGCGACTACGTCGAGTACGAGATCCTCGATGAGTCGATCATCGTGGTCCGCCTGGACGGGGAAAGCGTGCGCGCTTACCACAACGCGTGTCGCCACCGCGGGGTAAAGCTGGTGGAGGGCAACGGAAACCGGCGCACCTTCGTATGTCCGTTCCACGGATGGTGTTGGGGCATCGACGGACGCAACACCTTCGTGCTGCGGCCCGAGGAGTTCGACGAGCAGAACCTGAACCCGGAGGATCTTCGGCTGGTCCCGGTCCGATGCGAGCTCTGGGGCGGATGCGCGTGGATCAACCTGGACGACGACGCACCCGCGCTGCGTGACTGCCTGGAGCCCTTCGCGTCGATCTACGACGCATGGAAAGTGGAGTCGCTGCGCGTCGAGTGGTGGCAGTCGTGCCGGCTGCCGGTGAACTGGAAACTGGCGACCGCCGCATTCATGGAGGGCTATCACGTCCCGCAGACCCACCCGCAACTGCTGCCGTCGAGCATGCCGAAGCAGCCCGACCCCGCCAAGCCACCCGGACTGGCCCAGACCAACCTGTATTTCATGCGCACCTTGGGCCAAGGCATGGCCGGCATGACACATGAGAACGATGTCCGCGTCGCCGAGGGCCTGCAGAACATGGAATTGCCGGCGGACCCGGTCGAGGCGATGGCCGTGTGGCGCAGCGCGCTCAACGACGCCATCGTGCACTGGCATCGCGCCCGGGGCTGCGACATTCCCGACCTCAACGACTTGCAGCGGCGCGGCATCGACGAAGCGATCAATTTCGCCTTCCCGCACTACTTTCTGCTGCCCCAGTACAGCAGCGCCTCGTCGTACCGGATCCGGCCGCTGGGCCCGGAGGAAACCCTGTTCGAGATCTGGTCGCTCACCCGCATCCCGCCGGACCAGTGCACGGCCAAGCCGACGCCACCCGTCCCCATGCCACCTGACGACCCACGTTGGCCACCGATTCCAGCCCAGGATTTCTCTAATCTTCCCAGGCAACAAAAGGGCCTGCACTCCAAGGGATTTGAGTACATGAGGTTGTCCAGCCGCATCGAGGGCCTGATCTCCAACTTCGAACGCGTGATAGACGGCTTCCTGGCCGGCCTGCCGTACGACGCGCTGGTACCCGCGATCCAAAAGACCAACACCACCATCGACGTGCCGGTCGCCGACCTGGGCTTGCGCGCGGGGGCCCGATGACCACCCGGTGGGACCGCTCCGTGGATCTGCTGATCGCGGGCAGCGGGGGCGGCGGCATGGTCGCCGCGCTGGCGGCGCTCGACTCGGGGATCGAACCCCTGGTGATCGAGAAGCAGCCCCTGGTGGGCGGTTCGACCGGGCTTTCCGGTGGCATGGTGTGGCTGCCGAACAACCCGCTGATGCGGGCCGGCGGCATCCCGGATTCGCACGAGGAGGGGCTGGCCTATTTCGACGACGTCGTCGGTGACATCGGCGCGGCGTCATCGCCCGCGCGGCGCGAGACGTTCCTCACCGCCGGCTACGAGATGATCGATTTCTTGACCCGCAGGGGCGTTCGGTTCGTGCGGTGCCCCGGCTGGAGCGATTACTACCCCAACCACAAGGGCGGTAACGAAGCCGGTCGCGGGATCGAGTGCGTCCCCTACGACGCGGCCGCTCTGGGGAAGTGGAGCGACAAGGTCCAACCCTCGATGGCCAAGGCCTATGGCGGGTTCGTCCTGAAGACGAACGAACTGCGCTCGGTGCAGTATTTCAACCGGTCGCCGCGCGCCTTCGCCGTCGCGATGCGGGTGTTCGCCCGCACCAGGGTGGCGAGGCTGCGCCACCGGGAGATGCTCACCAACGGCGCATCGCTCATCGGCCAGATGCTCAAGGCGCTGATCGACCTGCGCGCCGAACCACCGATCTGGACCGGGACCGCGATGGAGGACCTGATCGTCGAGAACGGCCGCGTGGTCGGCGCACGCGTGGTGCGTGACGGCACCCCGGTCAACGTCGAGGCGCGCAAGGGCGTCCTGCTGGCCGCCGGGGGGTTCAGCCGTAACGCGGACATGCGCCGCCGCTATAGCGGCGAGCAGCCCAACGAGGGGCTCTGGTCGATCGCGAACGCCGGCGACACCGGCGAGGTGTTGCAGACCGCGATCCGGCTGGGCGCGAAGACGGACCTGATGGACGAGGCCTGGTGGCTGCCATCGGTTTTCATCGCCGACGGCGGTGACGCCGCAAGGGCGCTGGGCAGCGGTCGCCAGCGACCCGGCGCCATCTATGTCGACGGAACCGGCCGGCGGTTCTGCAACGAGTCCAACTCGTACGTCGAGGTCGGCAAGGCCATGTACGCGAACAAGGCGGTGCCCTGCTGGATGGTGTTCGACCGGGGCTACGTCGGCCGATACGTGTCGGGGGCAAACCCGTTCAAGCGGCGTCGGCTCCCGGAAGAACTCATCACCCGGGGTGCGGTGTTGCGGGGTGAGACCGTCGGCGACCTCGCGCGCCAGATGGGTGTTCCGGCCGACGCGCTGGAACGGACGATCAAGCGGTTCAACGGTTTTGCGGCCAAGGGTCTCGACCCGGACTTCGGGCGCGGCCAGTCGGCGTACAACGACTGCCTGGGCGATCCCGGGTATCGTCCCAACGCCGCGCTCGGCCCGCTCGAGCGGTCACCCTACTACGCCACCAAGGTCGTCCCGGCCGACGTCGGCACGTGCGGCGGGGTGATCACCGACGAGCACGCACGGGTCATCGACGAGGACGACCGCGTGATCGACGGACTCTACGCGACGGGCAACATCACGGCGACGGTGATGGGCCGGAACTACTTGGGCGCCGGTGGAAGCATCGCCTACACAATGGTCTTCGGCTACGTCGCGGCCCGCCATGCCGCCGGCCGCAGGCTTTCCGGCGATCCGAGCCGCTAGCCCTCGGCGTCCTTGTCGTCGCGGCCGACGAACTCGCGCGGTTTCATGCCCGACTGCTTCAGCTCGGCCCGCCGTGCCTGGACGTCGGAGGCGGCGCCGACCATGTTGGTCAGGATGTGGCTGACCTGCAGATGCACCCGCATACCCATCAACTCCCACGCCCGCTTCACGTTGTTCTTCACCGCCATCAGCGTGGTCAACGGGATTTGGGCGATCTTGTGGGCCATCTCCTCGACGACGCCCTCGAGGTCTTCGCGCGGCACCACCCTGTTCAGCAGCCCCCAGTCGAGGGCTTGCTGCGCGGAGAGGGTCGGGGCAAGCAGCAGCCAGTCCATGGTGCGATGCCAGTTCATCAGCAACCACGGCTCGATCATGGTGTGGCCGCCGGGTTCACCGAGGCTTTGGGCAAGCGGCATTTGGAAATACGCGTCGTCGGACGCCACGCAGAAGTCGGTCAGCAGGCCGAGATAGATCCCGCCGCCCACGCAATAACCGTGAATCGCGGAGATGGTCGGCTTCGGAAACTCCCACAGGTACAACGTCGGCCACAGAAACAGGTCCGCGGTGCCCTTGTACAGGTCCTCGAATGTTTCGCCGAAATCCGGATAGGGATTCTCGTCGGGACCCCAGCGGGCAACGTGTCCGCCGCAGAACCCTTTTCCGTTGGCCTTGAGGATGACGACCTTGATCTCTTTGTCGCGGTCGGCTGCGTGCAGGCATTCGTCGACTTCGGTGACCAGAACCGCATCTTTGGTGTTGGCCTTGTCGACCCGGTTCAGGATGATCCGCGCGATCGGCGGTTCGCGCTCGTAGATGACCGCTTCAAGGACGCGCCGCTCCATCTGCGTGACATTACCCGGCCGGGAGCCGAAATGGCACCGTCAAGTGCCATTTCCGCGAGGGTCGATCGGCGGGGCGAAAACGCTTGCCGCTCAGCGGCCTTCGCGCGCCGCACGCGCCAGCAGCCAAGCCTGGCCGTCACCCCCCCCGGAGGCGAGCAAGTCGAGATCGCCGAACGCGGCGGGCAGCTCACCGGCAGCCGCGCGAAACGGCCCCGGGGCGGCCCCGACTTCGCTCAGCACCGCGATCGCCAGCAGACCGCCGGGCGCCAGGCGTTCGACGATCGCCCGGTCGAGGCGGCGGTCCCGGAATCTGTGGCAGAGGATGACGTCCGCGGGCGGCCCGGGCGGCAGCCCGTCGTCCAGGTCGACGACCTCGAAGCGACACCGATCGCTCACCCCCGCCCGCTCGGCCAGCTCGCGCGCCTGGACCACCGCCACCGGGGATACGTCGAATCCCTCGACCCGAAGTCCGCGCTTCGCGAGCCACACCGCGGCGAGGCCGGGGCCGCACGCGAGATCGAGAGCCCTTCCGGCAGTGGGAACTACATCCGCGTGGGGCGCCAGGAAGCCGGGCGGCCCCGCGGCGTCTTCCGACGGTGGCGCCATGGCCTGGTACCGCTCATCCCAACGCTGCCGGTCCGCCTCGGCCATAGCCGTAACTGTAGAACCCGGTAGGACGTTGTAGGCGCTCTCAGCGCCTTCCTACACTGGACGAGTGTCCAAAGATGCGGTTCGCCGGTCGGATCGCCGGCCGGGACAGACGATCCGCAAAGTCCTCGATGCCGGCCTTCAGGAACTGCGCGAGTCGTCGTATGCGAACCTGACGATGCGCTCGGTGGCGACCCGCGCGGGGGTGTCGCCGGCCAGCGCCTACACCTACTTTCCCTCCAAGAGCGCGCTGGTGGCGGCGGTATATCTGCGGTTTCTTCGCGAACTGCCGCTGCGCACCGACGTCAACGACGCGACCAAGACGCGGGTCAGTGCCACCCTGCGCGACATGGCCGTCGTGGTCGCCGACGAGCCGGAGCTGACCGCCGCCTGCGGCGCGGCCCTGATGGCCGACGACCCGGCGGTCACGCCGATTCGTGAGCAGATCGGCCACGAGGTCGCCACCCGCATCGGCGCCGCCCTGGGCCCGGGTTGGCCCCGCGCCGTGAAATCCACGCTGCAGCTGACCTTCTCCGGCGCCCTGATGACCGCCCGGTTCGTCAGCTTCGACGAGATCGAGGGCCAACTCGACGAGGCCGTCGACCTGATCCTGGGTGCCCACGTGGCGTAATCCGTTGCGCGGCAACCATTACGCCACTGTTGTCAACGTGTCTGACGTCTGGCCGGCCCGCAGGAAGCGGCCGAACTTCTGCTTGCCCAACACGGGTGCGGCCCGTCCGGCACCGAACGCGAACCGCCCCGCCACGAGCACGGCGCTGACGGTGTCGTCGTTGCGGTTGACCATCCGGGACAACCCACCGTAGGAGGCCACCGGATGCTCGGCATAACGGTCCAGCGAAGCATCGAGCTTGTCCGGGTCGATCACCACGACGTCGGCGCGATCCCCTACGCGCAGCGTGCCGGCGTCGATTCCGTACCACGCCCCGAGTTCGCCGGTGAGCCGGTGCACGGCACGCTCGACCGACATGAACGGCGTGCCGTGCTTGTCCGCCTCGTGCACGTGCCGCAGCAGCCGAAGCCCCGAGTTGTAGAACGCCATGTTGCGCAGGTGTGCGCCGGCGTCGGAGAACCCCATCTGTAGGGTCTTGCTCCGCGCCAGCTTCTTGAGCACCTCGGGACGATGGTTGGAGATCGTGGTGCGCCAGCGCAGCTTTTCGCCGTGCTCCACCACCAGGTCGAGGAACGCGTCCACCGGATGCAGCCCACCGCGGTCCAGCCCCACCCGACCGAATGACTTGCCCACCACCGACGGGTCCGGGCAGGACACGATCTCGGCATCGAAGAAGTCGCGGTGCCACACCCGGGGGCCGAACCTCTTGTCGTAGTCCTCGCGAAACCAGCGGCGATAGTCCTCGTCGCGCATGAGCTGGTTGCGCTCGATCTCACCCTGCAGGTGCAGCGCCGCGGCGCCGGCGCCGAACTCCTCGAACACCACCAGCGAGATGCCGTCGGCGTAGACCTCGAATGGCACCGGCAGGTGCTGCCACCGGAAGTCGCCGCCGAGGCCGTTCACGACCCGGGCAAGGGTGTCCATGAGGTGGATCACCGGCGGGATGGCCTTGATGTCGGCCGCCGAGAGCAGGCTGGTCTTCAGCCGGGGACGGCCGAACCCCAGCGACGTCGCCAACTGCGACACCACCGACAGCGGGTTCGTGATATCGGGTCCCGACTGCAGGATCTTGTTGCGCCGCCGCAGGATAGCGTTCAGCCGGCGCAGCTCCCGGGGCTTGGCGTATGTCGACGGCAGGGTGCGCGACCGGCAAACCTCGCCGTCGAGTTTGTCGAACAGCAATTGCTGCGACGACATCCCGACGAAGCCTTCGTCCAGCGCCTCGTTGAGCATCGACTCCATCCGCGCCAGTTCCGCCGCCGACGGCCGGACGTCCTTGCGTGTCGCGCGGTCCAGTCCCATCGTCGCCGCGCGCATGTCGGAGTGGCCCATGAACGCCGCGACGTTGGGGCCCAGGTTCCGCCGGTCGAGTTCGGCAACGTACTCCGCGGGATTGGTCCACGAACGGGCCGCGTCCAGGTGCTCGATGACGTAGCGGCGCGGGATCGCTTCCACCCGGCCGAAGATGTCGCCCGCGTCCACGTTGTCCAGATAGACCGTGGACAACGAACAAGAGCCCAGCATCACGGTGGTCACGCCGTGCCGCAGCGATTCGGAAAGCTCCGGCTCACAGAGTATTTCGACGTCGTAATGGGTGTGGATGTCGATGATGCCGGGGATGACCCACTGGCCCGTCGCGTCGATGACATCGGCGCCCGCCGTGTCGAGCGGTTCGGAGGTGATGGTGGCGACCCGGCCGTCGCGCACCCCGATGTTTCTGCACACCGACGGCGCACCCGTTCCATCGAACCAGCGACCGTTGGTGATCACCGTGTCGTAGTGCATGTTCGGCCTTTCTGCCGCCCGACGCTGACGATCCGATGCGAGCATACATAATGTCCGAAGTGTCTAGCCATGTTAACCAGCAGGGGTCGTGTGCCCCCAGCGGCTATGATCCAGCTGTGGGGATCACCGACTACCGGTTTGCCGCTCGCTGATGCGCAGTCACGGTTGGGCCGGCAACACGCCCGCCTCCGACGAGGAGGCTATCGAGCGCATCCTGGATGCCGCCGACAGGATCATCGAGGAGCGCGGCTCGGCGATGCGGATCGCCGACGTGGCCCGGGCTCTCGGGGTCACCCGGCAGACCGTGTACCGGTACTTCCCGGGGACGCAGGCGCTGTTGGTGGCGTCGGCGATGCGGTCGGCAGACGGGTTCCTCGACCGGATGGCCGCCCACCTCGACGGTGTCACCGACCCGGTCGTGGCGATGACCGAAGGTATGGCATTCGCCATCGAGGAGCTGGCCTCGGACAACCAAGTGGAATTCGTGCTCAACCAACGCCACCGGGGCGGCCAGAAGGTGTCGATCATTTCCGATACCGCCCTGGCGTTCGGACGGTCCATGCTGCATCGTTACGACATCGACTGGGAGAGTTACGGTTTCGATGAGGGCGGCCTGGACGAACTGAACGAATTCAGCCTGCGGGTGCTGCACTCGTTCCTCGCCGACCCGGGGCGTCCGGCGCGCAGCGGTGCCGATCTGCGGCGCTACCTCACCCGTTGGCTGGGCCCGGCGATCGCCTATCCGCAGCTGCGGCGCGCGATGGATGCACTGCAGAGCCCCGAGCCGCAGCGAACGCGGCGGCGGCCTTCCAAGGCATCCTGACCCGGCCATCGGGCGGCGTCGACGACAACCACAAGGAGCGGGCATGACGGGCCTCGGACAGATTGCGCTCAACAGTGCGCCCGTCTTCGGTGGGGCGATGCTGGCGGTCGCCGCCGGCCAGTTCCGGGCGCCGGATTTCCGGAGGCTGATCAAAGACGACATGGATTTGTTGGACCGGCTCGAGCCCGGCGCCAGGCGCACCGAACTGCAACGCACCATCGACGCCCGCATCGACGACCTCATCGAGACCGCGGACCGGAGCAGGACGCTGCGCAAGGCGGCGTTGTCTTACCAGGGGAACTGGCGCGACATCGTGCTCGTGGTGTGCGTGGTGTTGTTCACCATCATCTGGTGGGACGTCGACCACAGCAGGGGCAACTGGCTGCCGATGTTCATCCTCCTGATCATCCTGACCGTGGTGAGCGCCGCCTATGCGTTTCGCGGCCTGCTGCGGGCCGCCCGGTCGTTGACGCCCCGACGGCCCCATTCCTCCGGGACGGACGCGCCGCGGTAGCCCGGCGCCGCCGGCGACCACATAACGCGCGCGTTTTGGCACCCTGTGACAAGATCACGCTGTGAAGGCGCATACCCTCTGCGGTCTGATTTGTGCTGCGCTGGCGCCCTTTTGGTCGCTGCCGGTGGCACCGATCGGGGTCGCCGAGCCATGCCCCGATGTCGAGGTGGTGTTCGCCCGGGGTACCAACGAGCCGCCCGGCGTCGGCCGTATCGGCCAGAGTTTCGTCGACTCTCTGCGCTCACACGTGGGCGGTAGGTCCCTGGGCGTGTATCCCGTCGACTACCCGGCGACCACCGACTTCCCCAGGGCCGTGGACGGCATCAGCGACGCGGGCGCCCACGTCGAGCACATGGCGGTCTCGTGCCCGAGGACCAGGATGGTGCTGGGCGGATACTCCCAGGGTGCGGCCGTGATGGGTTTCGTCACCGAAAGCGCGGTCCCGGACGGCGTGCACCTGGTCCAGGCGCTGCAGCCGATGCCGGCCGAGGTGGCCAACCACGTGGCCGCGGTGGCGCTCTTCGGAACGCCGTCGAACCAGTTCATGAGCATCATCAACGAACCGCCCGTGACGATCGGCCCGCCGTATGCGGCCAAGACCATCGAACTGTGCGTGCCAGGCGACCCGGTCTGCTCGGACGCCGTCAACCCCGCGGCACACCGGCAGTACGTCGAAGCGGGCATGGTCGACCAGGCGGCGGATTTCGCCGCCGGCCGCCTCTAGCCCGGCCCTGGACTGCGGGGTCAGCGCGGCCCGGACCCGGCATCGAGGACCTCGAGCGCGGCGTCGATGTTCGGGATGACCGTCGGACCGTAATTTCTCACCAACTGCCCGAGCGCGCGGGCGATATGCGGTCCGACGGCGCCGGCGGCCAGGACCTCCTCGGCCAGGACGATGCCGTTCACCACATGCGCGGCGCTCACGCGACCGTCGGCCGTCACCTCGTACCGCCAGTCGCCGATCTGCACCCGCTCCGGCTGCGACCGGAAGAAGCCGCGCCGCGCGGGAACGAGGATCACGCCCGGAACCCCGGAAAACACCTTGAGCACCAGCCCGACTCCCCCCGGTCCGGCCAGGGCCGTTCCGACGACCCGGCCGACCCGATCGTGATCGAGGCCCGTCATCAATCGCTCATGGGCAGGACGAACGACGGTGTCAGCGTTTGCGCCTCACCGCCGCGGCGCACCGCGGTGCCGGCCACGTAGAACTCGACGGTGTGGTGACCCCACGCGTAGTTCGAGATCGCGAAATGCACTCCGACGACACCGCTTGCGCCGTCGCGCTCGGCCTCACTCTGCATGCGTGACATCGCCAGCTCGCGGGCCTGGTAGCTGCCCTGCGTCCATTGCGGCATCTCGGCATTGCGTCCGACCTGGCTGAGCGTGCGCAGGAAGCCTTGTACCGCAACGTGAAACACGCAGTTGCCCATCACGAACGCGACGGGGGCGAACCCCGATCGCAGCAGGGTCGTCAGGTCCTGGCCGGACAGGTGACTGGTGAACGCCTGACCGTTGGGGCGCCGATAGGCGCCCGGCTGCGGCGTGTATCGCACCGCGGTTCCGACCGCGATGAACTCCAGGTGCTCGCCCTCCCCCTGATGCCGCCATTCGAGGCGGACGCCGACCACACCGTCGGCGCCCAGTGAGTCCGCCTCCGCCTGCATCCGCGACATGGCATTCCAGCGCGCCCGGTAGGTCGCGTCGGTGAGGACCGGCAGTTCGGATTGTTGGCGGATGCCGGTGAACTGATAGCCGACGTGGTAGACCGAGACGCCCATCACGAGTTCGATCGGTTCGAACCCGGCCCCATGCAGCAAGGCGAATTCGTTGATCGACAGATCGGATGTGAACACTTTACCTGCGTGCGAGAGCCGTTCGCTGGCGACGGGGTCGAGCGGGTTCGGTTGCATTGTCAAGACGCCCTCCTGCGGTTCGCAGGACAGCGTAGGCGGCCGGGCCGCCGCGCACACCCATAACGTGCGACTTTCCGGTGGAGCCGTGGCGAAATATGGGTGGCCCGAGCGCCGGACCCGGCTCGCGCACGCCGGGCCGTGCGGTGACCCGATGCACTTTGCTGCCGCCGTGGCGTCCGGCCGCCCTTGTCGCCCCGCGCCTCAGGGCGCGGCTTGGGCGGCGGCGATCATCTCGTGCACATCGCCGACCGCCCAGGGGCCGGCGTCATGGTGGTCGCGGTAACCGAGCACCCGCGGGGTCGGCCGGTCGAAGCGACCGACGAATCCGCCTGCGGCGACGAAGATCTGGCCCGTCACGGCCTGCGCGAGGTCACTCGCGAGGTAGGCATACAACGGGGCCACGAAGGCCGGCGGGGCGCTGTCCAACGAGGCCCGCATGGTCATGTCGTCCAGCAAGCCGCGGCGGTACAGGTCCTCGATGTGCTCCTCGTACTCGGCGCCCGTCGACAGGCGCGTGCGGGCGCCGGGACACACGACGTTGGCCCGCACGCCGTGCGCCTTCAACTCGGCGGCGACGGCCATGGTCAGCGCGTTCACCCCGCCTTTGCCCGCGGGGTAGCCGGTGCCGCCGTAGTCGCCCAAGAACGCCACCGAGCTCGTGTTGACGATGGCACCGTGTCCCTGCGCCGCCATGACGCGTGCCGCCGCCCGCGACGTGTGGAACGCCGAACCGAGGTGGGCGCTGACCAGGCGATCGAAGTCTTCGGGCGAGATGTTCAGGATCGAGGAGCCGGGCGGTTCGGCGATCCCGACGCAGTTGATCATGGCGTCCAGCCGCCCATGGGTGCGCACGCAGTCGTCGACGAGGGTAGCGGCGATGCGCTCCTCGTCGGCGTGTCCGACCACCGCGCTGGCATGTCCGCCCGCCGCCGTGATCGCGGCGACCGTCTCCTCGACCGCGTGCCCGTCGCGCCCGTTGACGACCACGCCGGCCCCCAGGTCGCAGAGCAGTTCGGCGACCGCGCGGCCGATCCCACGGCTGCCGCCCGCCACCACCACGCCCCGCCCATCCAGCAGGCGCCCGTCGCCGCTCACCTCCATGGGCGTCGTAATACGTTGCGCGATAAGCGCTCTCGGTAAAGATCGAGTGCCGGTCGCGCGGGCTCGGTCACGAACATTAGGCGAACAGTACCCAGCCTGGACACAAATGAGAACCACGGTCAGCACTTTGCTGCCGGGCGAACCCCGCCAACGTGGGCAAGCGGCACCGGGTGTGCCCACCGCAAACATCATCGCCGGCCATCCGCCCGGGCATCGCCGCGATGTGCGCCGGACCACCAGTCCGGCCTCTGGCCTGCACATACGTCGGCAATCGCTCCCATGCGGCCGACGTCGCGGTGGAATCGGTTGCGAACGAGCCCGGGCCGCCCATGCGGTAAGCGATCGCGGGCCCATGCGATGGGGCGTATAGTCGCAAATGAAGTCCGTTATGGACGTGTCGCCGTTTAGCTCAAAGCGGCGAGTCAGCCGCACGGCTACTGAGCTTGACATGGCTCCGGCGATCAACACCCGAGTCATCTCCCGTCGGTAACCCCGCGCGTTCGATGAACGACCAGTCCTGCGGATACAGGTGCAGTGAGGCGACTGTGCGCATAGCTGCCAGTCTCGCTGCACACGACTCAGAGGAGTGAGTCAGTAATGCAGAAATGTTTGTGTACCAAAGCTTTCAGGATCAGCCGCGCCGAGAACGGGCGCGTGCGCCGATGACCAATGTGATTGCTCCCGACCGTCCCGCTTCCACCGCAGCGGCTCCGTGCCGTGACAAGAAAGCCGACGACTCCTACGACGACGTGGTCGAGATGTTCGTCCTGCTGCGCCAGATGCCGGCCGAGTCGCACGAATATCGTCGCCAGCGCGAACGGATCGTGACCCGATGCCTGCCCTTGGCCGACCACGTGGCCAGCCATTTCGCGCGCCGCGGCGAGGGGCTCGATGACCTCATCCAGGTGGCGCGACTGGGGCTGATGAACGCCATCAACAGGTTCGATCCCGACAAGGGGCCCAGCTTCATCGGCTTCGCGGTCCCGACCATGATGGGCGAGGTTCGCCGGTACTTCCGCGACTACAGCTGGGGCATGCGGGTACCGCGGAGGCTGCGTGAACTGCACGTGCAGATCAGCAGGACGACCGGCGATCTGGCCCAGAAGCTGGGGCGCGCGCCCACCGCGGGCGAGCTGTCGCAAGCGCTGGAGGTCCCCCGCGAGGAGATCGTCGAGTGCCTCGTGGCGAGCGACGCCTACCGCCTGGATTCCCTGGACGCGCCGGTGGGCACCGACAGCTCGGGCACGCCGCGACTGGTCGCGGACGCGGTCGGCGGCATCGACCCGCAGATCGAACACATCACCAACCGGGAAGCGCTGCGCGTCCTGGTTGCCGCGCTCCCCGAGCGCGAACGCGAGGTCTTGCGCATGAGATTCTTCGAATCCATGACGCAGAGCCAGATCGCCGAGCGCATCGGGGTCTCGCAGATGCAGGTCTCCCGCATCCTGGCCAGCACCCTGCGCTGCCTGCGCGACCAACTGGATTAGCGCCTTCACCTCCCCCAGGGGCCTTCGGCGCCACGGTGGTGCCGCGCCGCAATGTACTGTGCGATTCGGGAACGAACTCGACGGTGGCGCCGGAGGCGGCCTGGAAGGGAGCTCGAGCGATGACGACTTCACGGACGGCGACCGCGGGTGTCGCGGCGGCGGCGGCGCTGGCAGTGGCGATAGCAGGGTGCGGCAAGCATTCGACGACGTCAACCCCGTCGAAGTCGGGGGCGTCCAGCTCGGCCACCAGCGCACCCAGTTCTACACCGACGTCGTCGGCATCCGCGCAGGCGAACCAGTACGTCGGGCTGTTGATCCAGGCGAGCGACATCAACGCGCCAATCCCGTTCACCGCCACCCCGCCGACGAGCAACCCGAACGGTCAACCCGGCGTCGCGACGACATTCAAAGACGAGGACGGCAGCCACGTCATCAAGGACACGATCCAGGTGCTCGCGGACCCCGACGCCGCCACGAACGCGTTGAACACGGCCAAGGGCGCGCAGGGTGACGTGATCAAGAACCCGACTACCCAAGCCGCCAACGTGGGCACGGGTGGAACGACGTTGATGGGCAATTCCCCGGACAAGAGCAAGGGCGTGACGATACTGCTGTTCACCGAGGGCAAGGCGTTCGTCACGCTGGAATTCGACGGGCCGCCCGACACGCTTGCCCCTGCCGACTTCGTCAACGACGTGGGCCAGAAACAAGACGCGGCCATCAAGAAGGGGCTCGGCGGCTGAGCCCCGGTTGATCGCCCAACACACCGAGGAGCCCGATGACCGTCATCAACGGCCTGCCCGCCCATGCCCTGCTGCTGCACTTCGTGGTGGTGCTGGTACCGCTGACCGCCGTGCTGGAGATCGTGTGCGTGTTCTGGCCGACGGCGCGCCGGGGCCCACTGTTGTGGCTCACATTGATATCGGCTGTCGCCACCATGGTGTTGACGCCGATCACGGTTGACGCCGGGGAATGGCTTTACGACCTGAGGGCCAAACCCAGCGCCATCCTGCAGAAGCACGCCACCCTGGGCGCCACGATGACCTACTCCTCGGCCGCGCTGCTGGCGGCCGCGCTGGTGCTGGTGGTGATGCGGCTGATCGAACGCCGCTCGGACAAGAGCCGCGTGGTCGTCCGGGCGACTATCGCGATACTGGTGCTCGCCGTCGCCATCTCATCGATGGTCCAGATTTACCGCGTGGGTGATGCTGGGGCCCAATCGGTTTGGGGTGGCGAAATCGCCCGCCTGCAACAATCCCATCACGCGGGGTAGCGGTCGCCGGTACACCTAGGCGGGCGCCTATGCGGTGGGCGTGAGCAAAAACAGCCGGAATTGCCGCCCACCCGCGCGATCCTGGGCGACTTGATAGTTCGGCCAGTGCGCCAGCACCGTCGACCACGCCTCGTCGCGCTCCTCGCCGGTGAGCAACCGCACCGTCGCGACGAAACGCTGACCGCGCCTGCGGACGGTAACCCGTTGCGTGGCCTTCAGATTCGCCGACCACGACGGGTGGCGATCGCGGCCCCAGTTGGAGCCGACCACCAACAACCCGTTCTCGACGGGCACGTACTGCACCGTCGCCGTGCGCGCCAGCCCGGTTTTGCGACCCGACGTCGTGACCTGAACGTTGGGCACACCGGCGAGATCCAGAACTCCGAGCCGCCCGTTGGTCGCGAACCGCAGCAGTGCCTCGAGCCCTTCAGCGACCGGCCGGCCATTCAGGACGAGCCTGCGGTAGGCCGCCGGATTGCGAGCCACCCGCTGCAGCGGATTCATACGAAGACTGTATTCCCGCGCGGCCCCGCCCGGGCGTCGGAGCAATGAAATCGCCTTGAAGGGCCGGGGATTGGGGATCCGGACGCTTCATAGCGCGCCGGCCGCCACGCGCGCTAAATAAATCGCTTGATTTAATCGGTTTCGCGGTGTTCACTGAGGCGATGACCGCCGAGCGGATCGCTCGCTCCGAGAGGTCGAACTGCAGATCGTCCTGCCCACCCTGCTGCGCCGCCTCCCGACGCTGCGGCTCGCGGTGCCGCTGGACCAATTGCCGTTCAAACACGACGCGCTGGCGTATGGCCTCTACGAGCTTCCGGTGACATGGTGAAGCCGGGTCGGGCCGGCTCCCTGATCGAGATTCCCGACGAGCCGGACCGGGTCCGCATGCGGGCCGAAATCGGGGCGCGGCTGCGGTCCGCGATGGCCGACCACGGCGTCGACGCACTGATCCTGTTGATGAACGGGTATGTGGGGTACGCGACCGGCGCCAGCTGGCCGCTGCTGGACGCCGGGCTGTCACACGTGGAGCGCCCGGTGGCCGTGGTGCTCGCCGACGACGAACACCCGCACCTGTTCATGCCGTTCCGCGGTGGGGCGTCCGCGGAGTCGCCCGTCCCGGACGATCATCTGCACGGTCCCGTCTACCTCGAATTCGACCACGGCGTCGAACAATTCGCGCGTGAGCTGGCCGGGCTGATCCCGCCGGGCGCGAATGTCGCCGTCGACGAGCTGACCGGGGCGATGCGCAGGGCCGGCCGTACGTTGTTCCCCGCTGGCGCCCCGACGGATGCGGCGATCGTGCTCGCCGACGCGCAACTGGTGAAGACGCGAGACGAGCTGTCCTGCCTGCGCCGCGCAGCCCGCATCACCGAACAAGCCATCGTGGACGTGCAGCGGGCCCTGGTGCCGGGGGTGCGGCAGACCGCGCTCTCGGCCACGCTGGTCCGTCGCGCATTCGAGCTCGGCGCCACCACGAACATGCTGGAAGCCATCTGGCAGGTGATGCCGAGTTCACGGGAAGCGGGGGTGTGGACGACACATGGCGACCTTGCGCTGCCGCTGCTGCCCACCGATCGTGAGCTCGCCGCCGGTGACGTGTTGTGGACCGATATCAGCATCACCTACCTCGGGTACTGCTCGGACTTCGGCCGGACCTGGGTGGTCGGCGAACGGCCCACGCCGCGGCAGCAGGACCAGTTCCGGCAATGGCGGACCATCCTGAATGCCGTGCTCGCGGTGACCAAAGCAGGGGTCAGCTCGGGTGATCTGGCGCGCGCGGCGATCGCCGCCAATGGCGGCCGCAAACCGTGGTTGCCGCACTTCTACCTGGGGCACGGCATCGGCACCTATCCCGCCGAAGCCCCCATGATCGGAACGGATCTCGGTGAAGAGTTCGACGACCACTTCGTCTTCCCGCCCGGGATGGTTCTGGTTCTGGAGCCCGTGGTGTGGGAGGACGGCACGGGCGGCTATCGCAGTGAGGAGATCGTGGTGATCACCGAAGACGGCTACCAGCCGATCACCGACTACCCCTACTCCCCCTATGGCGACTGACCTACTACCCGACGCGTACGCGCTGCGGACGGGCCGTCGGGAACGCGCGCTGGCCCAAATGGATGCACACGGACTCGACATCCTGGTGCTCGGGCGGCAGGCCAACATTCGTTACGTCACCGGCGCCCCGCAGCTGTGGATCGCCGGGACGCGGCCGTTCGGTCCGATGTGCGTGCTGGTGCGCGCCACCGCGGACATCTACCTCAACAGCACCGACGACGCGGGCGTCCCGGAAGAGATCGGGCACGATCACCTTTACGGATTGGCGTGGAACCCGATGACCCTGATCGACGTGCTGAAGAAGATCGACGGCGCCGACACGGCACGGCGCGTCGGAACCGACGCGATCACACCGACTTTCGCCGCGTTGCTGCCCGAAGCCTTTCCCAACGCCGACATCGTCGACGCCGAACCGGCCATGCGGGCGGCGCGGCGGGTCAAGACTGCCGACGAGATCGTGGCGATGGCCGCCGCGCTGCGGGTCTCCGAACGCGGATTGACCGCCGCCCTCGGCGAATTCGGGCCCGGGGTGCCGGAGCGGACGCTGGCCGCGGCGATGATGGAGGCCATGGCTGCGGGCGGGGTCAGCACACCGGCCACCCAGGACGCCGCCTGGGTCACGTCGGAGGAACGTCCTTGGCGGCGCGCCGATTCGGGTGAGGTGCGGCCGGGCGACCTGGTCGCGTTCGCGGCCGGGGCGTTGGCCAACGGCTACGTCGCGGAAGTGGGTCGAACCTGGCCGGCGGGCGATACCGTCGACAGCTCTATCCGCGAGCTATTCGGTCGCTCGGATGTGTTGTACGACAACATGCTTGCGGCCTGTCAACCCGGCGCGCCCACCTCCGACTTGGTGACGGCCTATCAGGCGGCCGGCGAACCGATTCCACCGACGCCGATCGCACACGGCTTGGGGCTGGGGTTCGATCCACCCGTGGTGTCGCAAACGCTGGTGGCCGCCGGCGAACGGGACCAGCTGGAGGCGGGCATGGTGCTGGCGATCACCGCGTACGTCTGGCAGGAGGGCGTCGGGGCGGTGTTCCGCCGGGACACGGTCCACATTACCGAGGGCGGCGCAGAGGTGATGACGACCAGCCCGGTGTGGGACGGCACCTGATCACTACCCAGCCCTCCGCCGGACCGCGGAAATCACTTGTGTCACTTTGGCTTCAGTGGCCTCTACGAGGCCATTTTTGTCGGTAGGGGTGGCTAGTTTGGCGGTATGAGTCCAAGCAGTCATCCAGATGTCGACGCGGTGTTCGACGACCTTGATGCAGTCTTGGCTCGCGCCCGCGCGTTGCCCGTGGACGCGATGACCGTCTCGCAGCAGCTGGCAATGCTGGAACGCAGTGAAGGGGCACGCCGACAACTACCGGCCATCGAGCACCCGCTGATCGACAGCCTGGCCCGCCGGGCCACTCCCGAAGAACTCGGCGGAAAGCTGTCCCATGCGATCGCCGAATCGGTGTTGATCAGCCGCGCCGAAGCGTCGAGGCGCATCAAGGAGGCGACCGACCTCGGGCCGCGTTTCGGCCTGACCGGCGAGCCTCTGGAGCCGCTCTTGCCGGCGACGGCTGCCGCCCAACGCGAAGGAAAGCTGGGCGCCGGGCAAGTGGCCGTGATCCGCAGGTTTTTCCATCATCTGCCGGGATGGGTGGACTTCGCCACCCGCCAGGCCGTCGAGGCGGACCTGGCTACGCACGGAACGCAGTATCGCCCCGAACAATTGGCCGAGCTGGCCGATCACGTCGCCGACTGCCTGAACCCCGACGGCACCTACACCGATGAAGACCGCGCCCGGCGGCGCGGTCTCACGCTGGGCAAGCAGAGCCCCGACGGTATGTCCGAGCTGCGCGGCATGCTGTCCCCCGAACTGCGCGCCACCCTGGAAGCGGTGCTGGCCAAACTCGCGGCACCCGGCATGTGTAACCCGCTGGATGACACGCCCTGCGTCGACGGGACACCGACGCAAGAGGCGATCGACCGCGACGCCCGTAGTGCCGCCCAACGCAACCATGACGCGCTGCTGGCGGCGTCACGTGCGTTGCTGGCCTCGGGAAAGCTGGGTCAGCACAACGGGTTGCCGGCTTCCATCGTCGTCACCACGACGCTGCAAGAGCTCGAGTCGGCCGCCGGACGCGGCCTGACCGGCGGCGGCACCACCCTGCCGATGAGCGATGTCATCCGGCTGGCCCGCCACGCGCACCAATACTTGGCCGTCTTCGACAAGGGCAAAGCGTTGGCGCTGTACCACACCAAGCGGCTCGCCTCGCGCGGCCAGCGGATCATGTTGTATGCCAAGGACCGTGGTTGCTCGGCACCCGGCTGCACCGTGCCTGGCTATCTCTCCGAGGTCCACCACGTCACCGACTGGGTCAAGTGCCGCCGCACCGACATTGACGGCCTCACCTTCGCCTGCGGCGCTCACCACCGCATGCTCAAACCCGGCGGTTGGACAACCCGCAAGAACGCCAGGGGCGACACCGAATGGATACCACCGCCCCACCTGGACAGGGACCGGCCACGCACCAACACTTTTCACCATCCGGAGAAGCTGCTGCGCGACGATGACGATGACGCGGCTTAGCTCAGCGGTCGCGCGAGAACTTGACGAACAGATCGATGGGCAAGCCGGACGCCGGCTTGGCGTATTCGACCGTGAGAGCGGCGTTGTGGGGCCCGTGCTGTCGCCGGCGACATCGCCGTCGGAACCCCGTCAGCGCCGACATCCCAGCCCGTCCAATGGGTCAGGGCTTCGCACGTCCGGAGCGGCTCAGACGCCACTCCGGCGGGAAATTCAGGTCGTTGTCCTTGACCACATTGTTCAGGCCCTTCTCGAAGGTGCCCGCGGTCAGGTCGACCTCTTCTGCGTCGTTGGTGATCATCGGGAGCATGCCCTCGACCATGCCGGTGAGCAGGCTGCCGAAGTATTCGCCTTTGTGCTGTTTGTAGAGCTCCAGGAAGGTCTTCTGCACCGCGACCGTGTCGGTCGGCCGGGAGCGCGAACACGCCATCGCGTACTTCAGCGTCTCTTCTTCCAGCTTCTCCCGGGGCACCACGCTGTTGATGAAGCCGCATTCGTACATCTCTTTGGCGGTGAACGGGCGCCCGGTGAACAGCATTTCGGAGAACTTGCGCAGGCCCATCGTCTCGGCCCACCACCACAGCCGCGGGCCCCAGCCCACGTAGCGGAAGGCCGGGTGCCCGAACAGGGCGTCGTCGGAGGACACCACCAGGTCCGCGTCGCCGGCCTGGTAGAAATGCCAGCCGTAGCAATAGCCCTTGGCCTCGATGATGCTGATCTTGCGCAGCTCCTGAAGCGGGCGGTTTCCGGCGCGGGCCTTGGCGTAGAAGTCGGTGACCGTCGACAGGTAGCGGTAGGACCCGCCGGGCGGGTACTTGACGTCGTCGTCGTTGATCGCCAGCTCGTGCAGCAGCGGCATCCCGGGGTTCTCCAGCATTCCCCGCTGTTCGGGCAGATCGCCACCGCTCCCGAAATCCTCACCCTCGCCGCGGATCACGACAACCTTGACGTCGTCGTCCACGTTGCACTTGTGGATCAGGTCGGCGTAGTTCTGCCGCATGCCCAGGGTGGTGGAGTTCAGCTCCTCGGGTCGGTTGAAGGTGATGTAGGCGATCCGGTTCTTCTTGTCCTTCTCGAACTTGATCAACCGCTCGGCTTCCTTCTTCATTTCTTCGTAGTCGTACTCGGGCATGGTCTTCTCCACCTTCTCTTGAACGTGCGCCTATTTGAGCAAGCTGCCCGCGTCGACGGGAAGCGAAACGCCGGTGACATAACGCGATTCGTCAGAGGCGAGGAACAGGACCGCGTTGCTGATGTCAGCGGGTTCCATCCACGGCACGGGCAGGGTGTGCATCATCTGGGAAATGGGGGCGAAGTCGTCCGGTCCCGGGTTTTCCAGGTCGGGGCGGAACAGTCGAAACGTATTGTCGTTCATCACCATTGTGGTGCTGACCTGGCTGGGTAGCACCGCGTTGACGCGGATCATGTGCGGGCCCAGCTCCACGGCGAAGGCACGCATCAGGCCGATGACGCCGTGTTTGGCCGCGACGTAGTGGCCGGTGTTCGGATAGGCCTTGAGCCCGCCGACCGAGCTGGTCAGCACGATCGATCCGCCCCGGCCGCCCGCGAGTACGTGCGGGACGCCGGCTTTGACCGTGTGCCAGACGCCGGTCAGGTTGATGTCGATCATGTCCTGCCAGACGTTCTCCCGAATCTTGTGCAGCTTCCTGCCGTCGGTGCCCACGCCCGCGTTCGCGACGATGATGTCGAGCCGCCCGAGCTGTTCCACACCCCCGTCCACCGCGGATTTGAGCCCCTCGTAGTCGCGGACGTCCACCTGCGCGGTGACGACGCGACGGTCCCGGGCTTTCACCAAGTCGGCCGTCTCGGCCAGGTCTTGCGGCGTCGAGTGGGGATAGGCCAGGTTTTCGATCGGCCCGCAGACGTCGATCGCGATGATGTCGGCGCCCTCCTGCGCCAGGCGCACCGCATGGCTGCGGCCCTGGCCCCGGGCGGCGCCGCTGACGAACGCGACCTTGCCCTCGACGCGGCCGGTCATCTGGGCACCAGGGCAGGCATGCACTCCCAGCCGCGCACCGTCGACGTCGGGCTCAGCGTGGCATTGGCCAGGTCGATCTCCCACTCCGGGAATCGCTTCAAGATCTCCTCCAACGCGACCCGGCCCTCCAGGCGCGCGAGCGCCGATCCCAGGCAGAAGTGGGTGCCCACACTGAAGGTGAGGTGGGGGCGGACGGTCCGGTGGATGTTGAATTCGCCGGCGTCGGGCCCGAATTGGCGTTCGTCGCGGCAGGCCGCACCGATGAGCATCATCAGGACACTGCCCTCGGGCACCGTCCGGCCATAGAGCTCGACGTCGCGGGTCACATACCTCGAAACGTGGGGGGCGGGCGGCTCGTAGCGCAGCAACTCCTCGATCGCCTGCGGGATCAGCTCGGGATGCGCGGCAAGGTCGCGACGCTGGTCGGGGTGCTCGGCGAGAACCTTTCCGGCCCAACCGATCAGCCTGGTCGTGGTTTCGTTGCCCGCGCCGGCCACGACGTTGAGGTAGACCAGGATCTCGTCGCGGGTGAGCCGCCGCGTGGTGCCGGCCTCGTCGAGGAATTCGACGTTGAGCAGCTCGGTCATGATGTCATCCGACGGATGGTCGGCGCGCCAGTCGATGTAGGCCTCGAACTGCTCGCCCACCGACAGCCCGTGCTCGGCCGCGGCCATCGGCTTGCCCGCCTCGGTGCGCAGCTGCGCGTTGCCGCGGTCCCGGATGTACACCTGGTCGTCCTCCGGGATGCCGAGCAGCGAGCTGATGACCTTCATCGGCATCTGTGCGCCGAGGTCGGCGACGAAGTCGAAGTGCCCCGAGCCGATCAGCGGGTCCAGCAGTTGGGCGCAGTAGTCGCGGATCATCGGCTCGAGCGCCGCGATCCGTCGTGGGGTGAACATGCGCGACAACAGCTTGCGGTGCACGTCGTGAATCGGCGGGTCTTCGAAGATGAGCATCCCCGAGGGAATCTCGAGGTTCGCCTTGATCAATTCCAAAATGGCGCCCCGGGCGGAACTGAAAGTCGCGTGGTCGACCAGCGCTTTGTTCACGTCGGCATATCGGCTCACCGCGAAAAAGTCGTATTCGGCGTTGTAGTAAAGCGGTGCCTCTTCGCGCAGCCGCGCGAACATCGGGTACGGGTCGGCGATCAGCTCGACGTCGTACGGGTCGAATCGCACATGGCTCTCGGTGCTCGTCGTCACGAAATCCCTCCTACGGGAGCCTTTTACCGGGCATCCCCGCCACCTGGCAGCGCCGGATCCGGATCGGGCAATTTATACACTCCGCTTAATTGCATTTGCTGTGACTTGCGCATGGGCTGGGTCGAAATCCGCCCGTCAGCGTGGCTTAACTCTATTCTCGTAGAGAACCATACGGGGAATGGTCTGGCAAGACCCCATGCCGTGCTCACCCAGTCGCCGTGGCGCGCCGCACCGGGCGCCGCCCTGCGGACTCGGTCAGCCGGCCCTGGTGCGGGCTGCGCAGAATGCCGGCCGCGATCGCCGAAAGGATCCCGTCGAGCCGCTCGGGGGTGCCGACGATCCGGTCGCCGTGCGCGAACCGCAGCAGCAGGCCGTTGATGAACGTCAGCGTCACATTGCTCAGATCCTCGACTACCGCGGGATCCAGGTCCGCGCCGTGCGGCATGAGCTGAACCAGGATTTCGCGATGCAGCTTGGTGAATTCGTCGGTGGCCCGCTGCAGGATGGCGGCCAGCGACGGGTCGCGGGCGGCCTGCATGGCCAACTCGTACCGGGCTCTGGTCCGGGACAATTGCGGCTCGTTCCCGGATCGGATGACCACCTGCGACAGCCGCGAGGGCGACGGGTTGTCCCCCCGGCCGTCGGAGTCGTCGGCGACGGACTGCAGGTCGGCGAGATCCAGCTCGGCGAGGCGCTCGGCCACGGCGCGCAGCAAGGCCGAGCGGGTGCGGAAGTAGAACGACGTCGTCCCATCGGGGACCTCGGCCTTGCGGTCCACCTTGAGATGGCTCAGTCCCTTGGCCCCGTCGTCGGCCAACAACTGAATCGCCGCGTCGCATAGGTCGCGGCGGCGCTCACCGGGATTAGGCTTGCGACGTTTCTCCATGGCGTCCTCTCCGCTCGAGACGCTACTCTATATTCGTAGTGCCGGTAAGGGTCCGTTTGCCGTGCGATTGGGCTGGAAGAATGGCCGGATGATTCGACGCCGGACCGGTGACCCGGTGGACGCGGTGACGCACCGGCCCACGCGTGGCCGATTGCGCGTCACGGCCGCCTGGCTGGCGTGCAGTGGCTTGCTCGGCGCGCTGACGTGCGCCTGCCACGCGACCCGGCACCAGGCCGCGCCCACCACGTCGACCACTACCCCGGCACCCACGACAACCGCACCGGTGACGCCGGCCGCACCCATCGTGAAAATCGCGCCGCTGCCGGTTCGCCCGGTCAACAAGTCGCAGCCGACCAGCCCGCAGAAGTGCCCGGCCACCGAGCCGAATCACGGCGTGGCGCCGACCGATCCGCTCACCACGTGCGACATCGGGCGAACAACGTTGTACATGCTCGGCCCGGAGACCATGCAACTCGGGCTGCTGCACGTCGACCCGCCGAGGTCGCTGACCGCGGGTTTTTACGACGTGACCCTGAGCCTGGATCCCTCGTCGGCGACCGCATGGGCGTCATACACCGGCGCCCACCTGCAGGACCACGTGGCCTTCATCCGCGACAATCTCGTCATCGAGGCGCCGATCATCGAAGAACAGGTCACTTCCGGACGCATCGCGCTGACCACCCAAACGGCCGAGGGGGCCGCACAACTGGCCCAGCTGGCCGGTCGGCCCGCCTGACACGGCGCCCGGCGTCCGCGTATTCGGGTCTCCGCCAGGGGAATTCTTGCGGAGATCAGCCCCGAGGCCGACTACGCCGGGATCAGGTGCAGGGAACCCCGTGCGGGCCGCCGATCCAATGGCCGGGCGGGGCCTGCCAGGGACAAATCTGCTTGACCTGCCCAGGCGGCAGCGGATTCCAGTGACCATCGTCGACCACGTGCGGACCCGGTGGGACCGGCGGAGGCCACGGTCCCGGGTGGGCCTGCGCCACGCCGGTACCGAGACCGAGTGCCGCCGCGCTCAACGCGCCGGCGACGGCGGCTTGACCTGCGATTTTCTTGAGATTCACCATTTCTGGCCCCCTCTCGGTCCAAGGCTCGCCAGAGGCGGCGTCCGCGCTGCGCGGATAGGACCGATTTCCCGACCTCAAATTGTCACGAAGGGGTTACCCCAGGTCGCTAAGTAGCAAACCTCTCGGGGAGCCGACTCAGCCATCGTGGTCGGCGGCGGGGCGGCGCGCGAACGCGGGGGCATGCTCGGGCCGCACGCCGACGCCGACGAAGTAGGCCGGTACGGCCGACAGCCACGGCAGCCGCTGCATCAGGCCGAGCAGCGCCGCCGGCGGCGTGGGATCCGCACCGCGCAGCAACGGCCCGAGCAACATCCGGTGCAGCACCTGCTGGACCAGTTGCGTCACCACCGTGGGGAACACGCGCCTGCGGTGCACCGCGGCGAGTTCGCGCCGGCCGACCCGGTGCCGCCGCAGCGGTTCAGCCAGCACCGTCGCGGCGGCGACGGCATCCTGGACGGCGAGGTTGATGCCGACGCCGCCCAGCGGCGACATCGCGTGCGCCGCATCGCCGATGCACAGCAACCCCCGAGTGTGCCAGCGACGGAGCCGATTCACGTGCACGTCCAGGTGTTTGACGTCGTCCATGGATTGCAGCGCCGCCACCGATTCGGGCATATCGGGAAGCAGCTCTTGGACGTCGCGCCGGAACGCCTCGATGCCGCGCGCCCGCAGCTGGGCGTCGGTGCCCTTCGGCCCGAGATACGCGATCTGGAAATAGCCCTCGCGCGGGATCACGGCGAGCCCCTTGCCCGGGCCCAACCGTGGCAGGAACGAATATTCGGTGTCTTCCTTGTGCGGCAACCGAAACCACCACACGTCGAACTTCACCGGGTATTCGCGCGCCTCAAGCCCCGCCGCCCGGCGCGCGACCGACCAGCGGCCGTCGCAGGCCACGGTCAACTCCGCCCGCAGTTCGCCCGGACCGTCGGGACCGCGGTAGCGCACTCCGGCAACCCTGCCGTCGTCCCACAGGAGCCCGGTGACTTCGGTGTTCATCCGCAGCGAGAAGCTCGGCTCCGCCTGTGCCGCATCGGCCAGCAGGTTGAGCAGGTCCCACTGCGGCACCATCGCGACAAAGGGATGCGGCTGGCGCAACCGCTCGAAGTCGACGTAGGTCACCGACCGCCCGTCGGATTCGAGCTTCGCGGTGCGGACCTCGGTGAAAGGCAACGCCGCGAAGGGTTCCCACAGCCCCAGCTCGTCGAGCAGTCGCATCGTGGTCGGGTGGACGGTGTCGCCGCGGAAGTCCCGCAGGAAGTCGCCGTGCTTCTCCATCAGGGTCACCTGGACACCCGCCCGGGCCAGTAACAGCCCCAGCACCATGCCGGCCGGGCCGCCACCGACGATCGCGCACGTCGTCGTCTCAGCTGTCGTCTCAGCCATCAGAACTCACCCGTCACAGCTCGAGGTCGAACACCGAGACGGGGTCGAGGATCACGCCGTTTTCCTCGACGTAGCGATCCCACAACGCCAGCAGGTCGGCCAGCTTGTCGGGGTGCGAGTCCGCCAGGTCGTGGATTTCTCCGGGATCCGAGGCCAGATCGTAGAGCTGCCAACTGCCCGGGCCGTACGGTGCCGGCAGGTGCAGCGCCTTCCAGTCCCCCTGCCGAATGGCGCGGCGTCCGAACAACTCCCAGCCCGTGCCGGTATCGGCGCCGTGCACCGTTTCCGCGCCGCCCGACAGGTATCCCACCAAAGAGCGGCCGCGCATCGGTGCCACTTCGCGCCCGCGATACGCCGCCCCGGGATGCGTGGCGCCCGCCAGTTCGAGCACCGTCGGCGCGATGTCCATCACGGTGCTGAACGCGGTGCCGATCTGTGCTTGCCGGTCGAATCCGGGCCAGGTGATGAAACCGACCACCCGGATCCCGCCCTCGGTGGTGAACGCCTTGTGCAGCCGCGACGGCGCCGTGGCGGCTTGCGCCCACCGCGGCCCGTACCAGATGAACGAGGAGGGCCGGCCGAGGTTGTCGACGCTGTTGTCGCAATGCTTTTCGATCTGCTCGGCGATGCGGGGACCGACCAGCGGCATCGCTTCGACGATTGCGCCCTCGGCACCGTTGTCGGACAGGAAGATCACGACCGTGTCGTCGAGTTCGCCGGTCTCCGACAGGAAGTCGATCACCCGGCCGATATTCCAGTCCATCCGGTCGACCATGGCGGCGTAGACCTCCATGCTGCGGGCCGACACCGCACGCTGTTCGTCGGTCATGTCGGCCCACTCCGGGGCGCCGTCGGCGACGACCGGGTGCGGCTCGACGTCCGGAGGGCACAGGCCCAGCCGCTTGAGAGCCGCCAGGCGTTCCTCGCGCAGCGCGTCGGGGCCGGCATCGTAGCGGCCGCGGTACTTCGCGATGGATTCGTCCGGGGCCTGCAGCGGCCAGTGGGGCGCCTGGAAGGGCAGGTACGCGAAGAACGGCCGGTCGTCGCCTGGTGCGCGTTCCCGCAGGTACTGCAACAGCTTGTCGGTGTAGGAGTCCGACGAATAGAAGTCGTCCCCGACGGTGACGAACCGGTCGTCCTCGGTGTAAAGCGTTGGCACCGGCGAGAAACTCCGGGCCCCGCCGCCGCCGAAGTGGCTGGCCCCGGCCGGCAGCAGCGCGAACGACCGTTCGAATCCGCGTGCCCAGGGCGATGTCTCGATGGTGGCGCCCAGGTGCCACTTGCCGGACATCAACGTCAGGTATCCGGCGTCGCGCAGCAGTTCCGGCAAGGCCACCACCCTGTCGTTGAGGTAGCCCTCGTACCCCGGGGCGCCGCGGAAGCCGGGGCCCGCGACCTCCAGCATCGTGCCGATCCCCGCAACGTGGTGGTCCGTTCCGGTCAGCAGCATCGCCCGGGTGGGCGAGCAGGCCGGCGCGGAATGGAAGTCGGTGAACCGGAGGCCGGCGTGGGCGAGCCGATCCAGGTTGGGTGTCTCGATTTCTCCGCCGAAGGCGCCGATATCGGAAAACCCGAGGTCGTCCGCAACGATCACGAGGAAGTTGGGCCTCTTCACGCTGAAGCATCCTGCCAGGTCCGGCCGCGGGGCGGAATGCCGCCGCGACGGCACGTCGTTATTGTCAGAGCGGCGCCATGCGCGCCCGCGAGACGGGAAGGGCCCTTGAAGATGCTGACACAGTTCGGGATGTCCATTCCGCTGGTCGCCGCCCCGATGTCGGGCGGCCCGACCACGCCCGCGATGGTGTCGGCCGCGAACCGCGCCGGCGCCCTCGGCTTGCTGGCCGCGGGTTACAAGACCGTGGAGGCCGTCGAGGCGGAACTGAAAGAGGTTCGGGCCGAAGGCATCCCGTTCGGCATCAATCTGTTTGCGCCCAATCCCCTACCAGTCGATACCGGGAGTTACCGGGCGTATGCCGCGATCGTTCAGCGCGACGCCGACCAGTTCGGCTTGACGCTGCCCCCGGAACCCGTCGAGGACACCGACAAATTCGACGAGAAGATCGCGCTGTTGCTCGACGACCCGGTTCCGATGGTGTCGTTCACGTTCGGCATCCCGCCGCGCGGTGTGATCTCCGCGCTGCAGAAAGCCCACAGCGTGGTGGTCCAGACGGTGACCACGCCCGAGGAGGCGGTGCAGGCGCGTGACGCCGGGGTCGACATGCTCGCCGTGCAGGCCGTCGCTGCGGGTGGTCACTCCGGCACGCTCTCGCCCCGGAAGCCGTTGACGCCGGTACCGATCGCCGAGCTCGTCGCACGGGTCGTCGCGGCGGCGCCGCTGCCGGTGATGGCCGCCGGCGGGCTCGCCACCCCCGCCGCCGTGGCCGAGGTGATCCGCGCCGGGGCGGCGGCGGCCGCCGTCGGGACGGTTCTGTTGCGCGCCGACGAAAGCGGTGCCTCGGCCACCCACCGGGCGGCCCTGACGGATCCCAGGTACACCGAGACGGTGCTCACGCACGCCTTCACCGGCCGCCCCGCCCGCGGGCTGCGCAATGCGTTCATCGACGTCCACGAGGCCCAGGCGCCGCTGGGCTATCCCGCCCTCCACTACCTCACCAGCCCGCTGCGCAAGGCCGCGGCCGCGGCGGGCAAACCCGACTTCGTCCACCTCTGGGCGGGCACCGGGTACCGCAACGCCACCGCCGAACCGGCGGCCGACATCCTGCGGCGGCTGGCTTCCGACCTGTGATGGCTTAGAACTCGAAGCGGTTGAGCACGTCGTAGTTGCGGGCGCCCGCAAACCACATCACCCGGTAGATCGTCCGCACCGCCGTCGAGTCGATCCGCTGGTAGCCCGCCAAGGTCGACGTCTGTTCGAGCAACCGCAGCCTGGGATTCCACGCCTGCAGCTCCCGCGCGTCGCGGATACCCCACTTGATGATCCCCCTGGTGAACAGCTTCGACAGCAGCGGCGCCAGCGCTGACAGCGTGTCGAAATGCATTTCCCCACAGTCGAATCGGTCGGTCAACCGCTGTAGCAGCTGCCGCACCTGCTGCTCGGTCAAATACATCAGCAGGCCCTCGGCGACCACCAGCGTGGGGCGCCCGGCCGGGACCTGATCCAGCCACCGCGGATCGGTCACCGACGAGCCGATCATCCGGTAGCGCTCCGTGTCGTCGTAGAGCCGCCGCCTCAGCTCGATCACGGCGGGCTGATCGATGTCGAACCACGAAACCGACGACGGCACCGGCAGCCGGAACGCCCGGCCGTCGAGGCCGCACCCCAGATGCAGCACCACCGCGTCGGGGTGACGCCGCAGGAACGCCGCGCACCAGTCGTCGAGCGTCTTGGCCCGCAGGGCGACCAGGTACTGGTTGGATGCCGGCAGCGAGCTGCGGTGGATTCGCTTGAAGTCGTAGTCGATGCGGTCCACCGCTTCCGCGGCGGTCTTGTCATCCAGAATGGGCCGGCGGGAACGGCTTTCGCACGCGCGCAGGTAGAGCGTGACGAGGTTCGTCCACTCCACCGAGCCCCAGGACACGGAGCTGAAGTCGACTTTGGCGGTGGCCATGTCGGTCAGAACGCGTCGGGATCGCGCTGCACTGCCACCGGCACGGGATGCCGGTACAGGCGGGACGCGTTCTCCCAGGTGAACTTGCGAATCACCTCCGGGGGCAGGTCGCCGACTTGTTCGTGGATGGTCTGCTGGGTGTGCGGCCACGTGGAGTCGCAATGCGGGTAGTCGGCTTCCAGCATGATATTGTCGACACCGATCCGGTCGCGCTGGACGAACGACGATTTGTCCTCCACGGCGCAGAACCAGAAGTTCCGCGTGAAAACCTCTGCCGGAGTAAGGCTTTCGCCCAGGGCCTGCCAGGTGCCGTACATCGCGTGATAGCTGAGCATGTGGTCGAGCCGATCCAGCAGCCCGGCGACCCAACCGATTCCGCCCTCCGACAAGCAGATCTTCAGGTTGGGGAACCGGCTGGGCAGGCCGGAATACAGCCAGTCGACGGCCGCGGAGATCGCGTAGGCGAAGAACAACACGCCCTGCACGTCCGGCGGCGCGTCGGCGGTGGTGGACGGCGACGACCCCGACGAGCCGATGTGCAGGTTCACCACCGTGTCCGTCTCGGCGCACGCCGCCATCATCGGGTCCCAGTGCCCGGAGTGAATGCTCGGCAGGCCCAGCATCGCCGGGTTCTCGCTGAACGTCACCGCGTGGAACCCACGCTCGGCGTTCGCGTAGATCATCTTGGCGCCGAGCTCGGGGTCCAGCAGCCAGGGCAGCTGGCACGGAATGATGCGTTCGGGATACGAGCCCGCCCACACCTCCAGGTGCCAGTCGTTCCACGCGCGCACCGACGCCAGCGCCAGCTCGCGGTCGCCGGTGACCTGCTGCAGCCGCTGGCCGGCGAATCCGGGGAGAAAGGACGGGAAGTTGAGCGAGGCGTAGATGCCGTTGAGGTCCATGTCCTTGACGCGTTCGTGAATATCCCAGGCGCCCCGGCGCATTTCGTCGAACCGCACCGGTTCGAAGCCGTATTCGGCCACCGGCCGGCCCACGACCGCGTTGAACCCGACGTTGGGCAGTTCCCGGCCGTCGTAGACCCAGGTCTGTCCCCCGCTGCCGGTTTCCACCACTTTGGGTGCACGGTCGGCGAATTTGCGCGGCAACCGTCCGGTGAAGGTGTCCGGCGGTTCGACGATGTGGTCGTCAACCGAGATCACCGTGTAGCGCCGCGGCGCCCGGGGCGGGTCCGGCAGGAAGGTGACCGACCGCTGCTCACCGGTCTTGGCGGTGGTGAAGCTGAGGTCGGCGGCCAGCTCGTCGATCGATTTCACTCGTCAATCTCCTTGCCCGACAGCGTCGTTGAGTGTGCGGTTCAGGTGAGCACGTCGGGATCGGCCTTGATGGTCATCCTGGCGGCGCCCGCCCAGTACACGTCGGCGGCCCGTTCGACGAGCGACCGCTGCATGCCCGCCATGTCCGACCAGTCCATGGCCACCGGCTGGATGCCGGTGAGCAGCACGTCGTAGGCCAGCTTGCAGACCCGTTCGATGGATGCGGCGCGGTAGACGGCCTCGGGCAGGGTGCGTCCGGTCGCGATGACGCCGTGGTTGGCCAGGATGGTCAGGTTGGCGGCGCCGATGCGGGCGGCCAGTTCGGCGGCGCGCGCCGGGCTGTCGACCTCGCCGTCGTAGGTGTCCACCAGGCACAGGTCGTCGAGAAAGAGCGAACCGGTCTGGTGCACCAATTCGGGCAGCCGGCCCAGCGCGGCGAGTACGCAGACGTAGTAGGGGTGGTTGTGGATGACCACCCGGGCGTCGTCGCGGACGCGGTGCAGCTCGGTGTGGATGTGGATCGCCGGGGTGACGTCCCAGCGGCCGCGCAGCACCCGGGCGTCGGCGTCGACCGCACAGATGTCGGACGCCGTGATCTCCTGCCACCACAGCCCCCACGGATTGACCAACATGTCCGTCTGGCCGTCGGGTTGCCAGGTGATGTGTCCGGCCATGTTCTCGGCGAACCCGATGGCGGCCAGGTGGCGGAAGGCCACCGCGAGCGCCTGCTCGTCGGACAGGTCGACCCCGATCGGGGGAACCACCGACGGTGCCCAGACCTCCAGGCCGCCCCGGCGCGCGTTAGGAGCATTCATGATCGGCCTCCGTTCTGGCTCGAATATCCTCGCGGAGCCGGCCTTTGGCAACCTTCCCGCCCGACGAGCGCGGGAGCTCGTCGACCACGATGAGCCGCTCGGGCAACAGCTCCTTGGACACTCCCATCGCCAGCAGGTGTTCGACCAGCTCGGGCAGGTCGATCGTCGCCGAGTCGACGAGTTCGGCGTAGAGGCAGACCCTTTCGCCGAACACCGGATCGGGCATCGCGACCGCCGCCGCCACCGCGATGGCGGGGTGGGTGGTCACGGCGTCCTCGACCTGCGTTGCGCTGATGTTCTTCCCCCCGCGCAGGATGAAGTCGGAGGTTCGCCCGGTGACGGTCAGATACCCCTCGGCGTCGATTTCGCAGAGGTCCCCCATGCGCATCCAGCCGTCTCGGGTGAACAACTTGTCGTGATCGGTCCCGCCGAGATAGCCGAGGCTGGTCGCCGGGCCGCGGCAGGCCGGCTGACCTTTGCCCGTCGCGGTCACGTCCCTGTCACCGTCGAAGAGGCGGACCGCCATTTCGGGGACGATCCGGCCGCCGGTGCGCAGTCGGCGTTCTCGCGTGTCGTCGAGGCTGGTGGCGCTCAGCATCCCGGTTTCGTTCGAGCCGTAGAACTGCAGGATCTTGGCGCCGGTGAGCTCCTCGAACTCGGCGGCCGGCCGGTAAGGCAGCGCCTCACCGCCGGTGAACACGACGCGCAGCGAGCTCAGGTCGTACTCCCGCGTGGCGGGGTCCGCCATCAGCATGGTCAATTGCGTGCTGACACAGCACAATACGGTGGCCCGGTCCCGGGATATCGCCTCGCATGCCGCCCCCGTGCTGAACCGTCCCAGAATGACCGCGGTGGCGCCGAGATAGATCGGCGTGGTGTGGCTGGTCCATAGCCCGAAGCCGAACGGCGTCGGGATGACCGGCAGGAAAACGTCTTCCGACGTCAGCAGCCCGTTGGCGACGGCCTTCTGGTGGAAGTAGTACCAGCGATTCTGGGTGTGCACCACGCACTTGGGCAGGCCGGTCGTCCCCGACGTCGAGTTGATGAGGAAGACATCGTCGGGCCCGAGCCGGGATTCGGCGCCAAGCGCCTTGGGCGCCACCGAGACGTTGAGTCGTGGCGCGCCGGCGTCCGTGCTCAACACCAGCGTGGGGAGCGCAAGCTCGTCGGCAACGGCCGCCGCGGTATCGCCGCGCTGCCGGTCGCTGATCAGGATGCGCGGCTGGGCGCTGCGCAGTATCGCCGCGACCTCACGGGCTCCGGCGCGCGCGCCGATGCCGACGACGACGGCCCCGCAGCGCTCGATCGCCACGAACAGCACGTGCAGGGCTGCGGAGTCGCCGTGCCACACCGCCACCCGGTCACCGGGAGCCGCGCCCGCGCCGGCCAGCTGTCCGGCGAGACCGGTTGCGGCATCGTCGAATTGGCGCCAGGTCAGCGCCCTTCCCGGATGGTCGACATAGGCGAGCCGATCCGGTGATCGTTCGGTATTGCTGCGCACCGCGTCCGACAGCGTCATATCCGACCAAAATCCAGCGGCGCGGAACCGGGCCGAATCCTCGTCGGTGAACGCCGGCGAAGACTCCATGAGCAGATGATAGGGAAGCCGCGGACGGCGCCGTCCGTTCCCTCCCGTTAGGGGTTCTGCGGGCCGGGAGCGGGCGCGTCGTGTTGCGGGTCGCCGGCGATGGCGGGAGGACGGGGACGCGGCGGCGGGTGGCAGTGTTGCGTGCAGCCACAGTTGAGGCCGATGATGCAGCCGCCTCCGCCGACGGGTTGCACCGGCAAGGCGCCACCCGGCGGCGGCGGGGGCGCGGGCGTCACGGACGATGACGACGCGACAATTCCGGTCAGCTCAGCGGGCGGCCAGGCGAACGCTACGACAAGCGCCGCCAGGACACCGCAGAAAGCGGTCAGGGGCCGGGCTTGTCTATGCGTCACGATTCTCCACCTTAGTTACGCGGGGCGGGCTGCGCATTTCGCGGCTGGGCTACGGATTCGGCGGCGCCGGGGCGGGAGGGGTGCGTTGCGGATCACCGGCGACATTCGGAGGATGGGGGTGCGGCGGCTGTTGGCAGTGCTGAACGTATCCGCAGTTGAGGCCAATGAAGCAGGGGGAACTGGGCGGCGGGGACGTGAGGGGCGCCGCGGCATTTGCCATTGCGGGTGTTCCCGCGATGTCCCCGAGCGCGACGACGAGGGCCGCAAGGCAGCCGCACATCGCGGCCGTTGCCCCGGCTTGTCGAATCCGCACGATCGTCCACAGTAATTACTCGTCGAAGAACGCGTATCGACACGCCGGGCATCCGGGAGCATTCCAAGAAATCGCCAAGGATTCTCCAAGGATGGCGCCCGACGGTGAAGTCGCCCGGCGTCCTTTTGGGATCGGTAGCGCCGGGGGTGGTTTGCGCTTGCCACAAGGCGCTGCCGACGTCCAGCGGCGAACTACACGGAGGTCCACCGCAGATGAAGACAAAGGTCGTCGTGCTGCTGGCCGGCGGGCTGCTCGCGCTGGTGCTGCTGACGCGCTATTTCGCGCTGAGCCGGGCCGGCATGCCGCTGGAGTGGATGCTCTACCTCGGGCTGCCGATCACGGGCGCCGGCGTGCTGTTCGCCCTGCGCCTCATCGACCTGGGCGCGGACTGGACCACCAAGGGCGGCACCGTGCAGCACCACGGCGGCCCGCACGCCCGCCCGGCCGGGCTCCCCCTCTCGGAGCCGGCGCTGTACGACCGCCTCATGCAGCTGGAGGACCTGCACGCCCGGGGCGCGATCTCCGACACCGAGTACAGCGCGCAGCGCCTACAGATCATCGCCAACATGTAGCCCGGGCACCCGCCCCGGCCGCCTGCCCGCCGTTGCCAGCCGGGCCGCGTAGACGGCGGCGCTGACCCCGAACATCGCCGCGGTCAACAGCAACCAGCGCCCCAGAAAGGGGTCCTGGGTCTGACTGGTCGCCGCCGAATAGGTCGCTGCGCCCTGCTTGATGATGCCGGGCAGGAACACCAGGAGCGTCAGACCGGCGCCCAAGGCCGGCACCCGGATGTGGTTGACCACCGGGACGCGAGGCGGCACGAGCCGCGCGACGGTCCGCGACAGCAGCCCGTCGAGCAGCGCATAGACCGGGAACAGCACCAGGTCGTGGGCGACGATCGCCGCGGCGAACCACACGATGATCGACTGCCACCACACCTGCGGGTTCCACAGCGCGGCCGGCCCCACGGTGGCCACCACGTAGCCCAAGAGCGCGAACCCGGCGATCAGGATCAGCAGGTGCAGCGGGCGAGATCCGTAGAGCCTGACGAAATGGGTTCGGGCGCTACCCATTCGCGGCCGCCCGGAAGGCGATGGACTCCACCCACTTGGTGTTGTGCACCCCGGGCAGCGCCGGCACGATGACGCGCGCCGGGAAGCCGTGGTCCGGGGACAGATCCGTTCCGTTGACACGCAACGCCAGCAGCGCGTCGGGGTGCAGCACCTGGCTCCCCTGCAGTATGGCGCGGCCGAACGCCCCGGAGCGCTCCAGCGAGGAGACGTGCGCCGCTTCCGGGGCGAGCACGCCGGCGAGGCGGGCCAGGTCCGCCAGTCGCACCCCGGTCCAGGTTTGGGTGGTGGACCAGCCTTCCACGCAGGCGATCGGCAGCACGGCGGTGTGCTGCGGCATGGCGAGCAGCGCGGAACGGTCCAGCGTGACGGGGGCCGCGCCCCCGCGCAGCGTCAGCCGCCACCGCTCGCCGGCGTTCGCGGCGGAAATCCCGGCCGCGACCGCGGTTCGGTTGATCTCGAAGTCGTTCGGTCCGTCCCCACGGGTGCGCCCGCGCGGGAGCAGCAGCGCGGCGGGCCGCGCGTAGCCTCCCAGCGTCTGGCCCGCGGTGATGACCGCCATGAACAGCGCACCGCC
The DNA here is from genome assembly GCF_001667785.1 of Mycobacterium sp. E3247. Taxonomy (NCBI): domain Bacteria; kingdom Bacillati; phylum Actinomycetota; class Actinomycetes; order Mycobacteriales; family Mycobacteriaceae; genus Mycobacterium; species Mycobacterium sp. E3247. The sequence goes on from NZ_LZJG01000051.1 coordinate 66,101, forward strand.
ACCGACCAGCGCCAGGGCGCCCCGGCGGCTGACCGTCGCGGGGTGCGGGTCGGCGGCGACCAATCCGTCCGGATCCCGCGCCTGCGCCGTCGTCTCGGCACGCCCCGTGCGCAGGACGTCCCGCGGTGAGATCGAGCGGAGGCCCGCCCACATGGCCGGGATCTTGATCGCGATATGCACGACGAAACCGGCGATGAACACCCACGCGCCGAAGTAGTGCGCCGTGTAGAAGCTGAAGCCGAAGATGTAGTCGTACTGAATGTTCAGCACGCCCGTGACGATCTCGAACAGGACGCCGCCGACCAGCATCAGCAGCGAAACCCGTTCCAGCAGTTGGGCGATCGATCGGGCGGGCGGCCACGCGAACAACCTCGGTATCACCGACCAGAGTTTGGCCAGCACCACCGGGATCAGAACCAGCCCGAGTCCGACATGCAGGCCCTGGGTCAGCCGGTACAGCCAGGGCGGGTTGGTGGGCCAATCGAACGTCGGCAGCTTCAACCACCCCACGTCGCCGGGGATGGCCTGGCCGAACCGCGGCCCGTAGGCGATGTACGACAGCAGGCCGGTGATGATAACGATCGGCAGCGTCACCAGTAGCACCGAACCGAACACGGAGGTCAGCCACGGTCCCCGCAGCGGGCTGCGCCACCGCTGCGCACGCCCGACCCCCGGGGGCGGGTGTTCGTCCAGCAGACGCCACAGGCGCGACGGAAACCCGTAGCCCCGGGAATCATCTGTCGGCCCGGTGTCCCGGGTGTCGGACCTGCGGCTGCGGTGCATCATCGATGATCATCCACGACCGGGCGGCGAAAAGGGTTCAGATTCGGCGCCTGTTCACACGGTGGCAGTCTGGCGCTGGCTAGCCCTGAACGGTGGGCCGGATGGTGATGTCGCCGATCTCGACGTCGTGCGGTTGTTCGATCGCGAAGGCGATGGCCCGCGCCACCGCCGCTGGCGAGAGGCCGAAGTCGGTCATGTTGCGGCGGATCTGCGCGCGCACCTCCGCGTCGTCAATGGAGCCGTCGAGTTGGGTGTCGACGAATCCCGGTGAGATCGACGTGGTCCGGATGACACCGTCGGTCGATTCCTGGCGCAGGCCCTCCATCAACGTGCGAACGGCGTTCTTCGTGGCGGCGTACACCGCCATGGTGGGGACGATCTTCAGCCCCGCGGTCGACACCGTCGTGACGAAGTGGCCGCGTCCCTGGCGCCGAAACACCGGCAGCGCCGCCGCGATCCCGTGCAGGACGCCCCGCAGGTTGACGTCGATCATCGCCGACCATCCGTCGACGTCGAGGTCGTACATCGGCCCGATCTTGCTGATGCCGGCGTTGCTCACCAGGACGTCGAGCCGGCCGAACTCGCCTTTTGCCGCGGCGACCAGTCGCTCGAGGTCTTCGCGCCGCGTGACGTCGGTCTCGCAGGCGATGGCTTGTCCGCCGCGGTCGCGTATCCGTCGTGCGGTGTCGTCGAGGCGCTCGACCCGCCGAGCGCCCAGGGCCACCCGCGCTCCGCGCTCGGCGAGCAGGAGGGCGGTCGCCTCCCCGATGCCACTGCTTGCGCCGGTGATGGCCACGACCTGCCCGTCGATCCCCGCCATTGCGCTCCCTGAGTCGTGTCCGAATCCCGTTGCGGGTTAAGGCTACTCGGGGCGCCCGGCCGTCGCGTCAGTCCTTGCCGCGCGGTGGCGGCTCCACCTCGACACCGGTGGCCTCGTGTTCGGGACCCGCCGCCGGGTGCTCGGCCGGCACGCGGTCGCGGAACCGCGTGCCCTCGCTGGGCCGCCCCGGATCCGGCCGGTGGACGTTGCCGCGGTAGGGGCCCGGCTTCGGCCGGGACCTTCCGCCCGGGAAGGCCAGCCGGAAGATGCTGCGGTGCACCATCAACCACTGCTTGCCGAACCGGCCGGAGTTGTAGGGCAGTTCGTAGCGTTCGCAGATGTCCTTGACCTGCGGCGCGATCTCCGAGTATCGGCTGCTCGGCATGTCCGGGTAGAGGTGGTGCTCGACCTGGTAACCGAGATTGCCGCTGATGATGTGGAACAGCGGGCTGCCGTCGATGTTCGCGGCGCCGAGCAATTGGCGTACATACCAACTGCCGCGCGTCTCGTTCTCGACTTCCTCCTGCGCGAACGTGTAGGTCTGGTCCGGGAAGTGGCCGCAGAAAATGATCGCGTGCGCCCACACGTTGCGGATCAGGTTGGCGACGGCGTCGGCGCCGAGCGTGCGCAGGTAGGTGCTTTCCGCGCCGGGCAACACCTTGTCGAGGAACTTCGCGGTGGCGCCGATTCGGCCCTTGTTCGACACGTTGCGCAGCCTCTTGCCGAGGCGGGAATGCTTGGGCTGTTCGAGCCGGCCACCCGACGCCAGCTGGACGAGCGCGAACGCGCCGGCACTGATCAGCGGCCAGCCGAGGTAGTCCTTGTAGATCTGCGCCCGCGCTTTGACGCCGATGCCCTTCAGGTCCTTCCGCACTTCCGACCACGGCTTCTCGCGCTTGCGGATCGCGTCGATGTCCATGTCGTGGACGGCCACACCCCACTCGAACAGCAGCGTGAGCAGCAGGTTGTAGATCGGTTGGCCCAGGTAGCGCGGAGCCCATTTCTGGTTGGGGTCGATCCGCATGATCTCGTAACCGAGGTCCTTGTCCTTGCCGAGGATGTTGGTGAAGGTGTGGTGGATGTAGTTGTGCGAGTGCTTCCACGACTCCGCGGTCGATGCGGTGTCCCAGTCCCAGACCGAGGAGTGGATGTCGGGGTCGTTCATCCAATCCCATTGCCCGTGCATGACGTTGTGGCCGATCTCCATGTTCTCCAGGATCTTGGCCATGGACAGACAGGCGGTGCCGAGCAGCCACGCGGTCTTCGAGCGCGACGCCAGCAACAGCACCCGGCCGGCCACCACGATCTGTCGCTGCGCCGAGATGACGTTCTTGATGTAGCGCCGGTCGCGGTCGCCGAGGTCGGCGAACACCTCGTCGTGGATGGCGTCGAATTCCTTCGCGAGCTTTTCGAGTTCTTGTTCCCCGAGGCGGGAAAGCGGTGATTCCACAGTCTTTTTCACGGCAGTCGTCATAAGCCGCTCCTTTCGATCAGAGTTCGAGTTCGACGTCGCCCTCGGCGGTGTTGATGCAGATCCGGACGTCCTGCTCGATCGGTTCGATCACGTCACCCGAGCGCAGGTCGCGCAGCTTGCCCGATTTCAGCGTCCCGACGCAGGTATGGCAGATTCCGATGCGACAGCCGTAGGCGAGGTTGAGACCCGCCTTCTCGCCCGCCTCGAGAATCGATGTCCCACCGTCACATTCGACTTCCTTGTCACTGTCGAGGAAGCAGACGGTGCCGCCCTCGCCGGCATTGGCGTCGCCGCCGATCTTCGGTTGGAACCGCTCGAAGTGCAGGCGGTCCCGATCGCCGTTGTCCTCCCAGTGCTCGATCAGCGCGTCGAGCATCTCGCCGGGCCCCGAGCAGAATGCCTCACGCTGGCGCCAGTCCGGGCACACGTCGTCCAGGTCGGCGGGCGAAAGTCTGCCCTGTTCGGCGGTGAGGCGCAGGTCCAGCCGCATTCCCGGGTGCCGCTTTTCGAGCTCTTCCAAGGCGGGCAGGAACATCGCCTGTTCGCGGGTTCGCGCGGAATGCAGGACCACCGCGTCGCGCAATTGGTCGCGATGGTCCAGGTCGCGGAGCATGCTGACTATCGGTGTGATGCCGCTTCCGGCGCTGATGAACAACAGCTTGTCCGGCAGCGGCTCGGGCAGCGTGAAGACGCCTTCGATCTCGCCCAGCCGCACCAGGTCCCCCGGCTGGATCTTGTGCACGAGATACGGCGACACCACGCCGCCGTCGACCCGTTTCGGCGTGACGCTGATCAGCCCGTCTTCGGGCCTGGGATCCGACGTGAGCGAGTAGGCGCGCCAGTGGTAGACGCCGTCGATGACCACACCGAGGCGCACGTACTGACCGGGCTTGTGGCCGGGCCATTCGTAGCCGGGCCGGATGAGAATGCTGGCCGCTTCCGAGCCCTGCTGCTCGATGCCCTCGACCTTTCCGCGTAGCTCCTTGGTGGTCCACAGCGGGTTGATCATCTCGAGGTAGTCATCCGGCTGCAGCGGGCTGAACAACCGCCGCACCGCCCGCAGGAACAACCGCCGTCCCCATGGGACCTGGGGCTGGGCGCCGCGCTCTGCCATGTCGTCAGAGTACACAGTTGTACACTGAGTTCAAACGTCGATTTTGAATTAGCTTGTGGCGCTTTGTTTTGTCAGACTATCAATGACGACAGTAACGGCGCATGACTGTTCGCCCGTTGATATGGGTTTTGACCAGCCCCCCAGCCACGCGTACTTGTGACGTGCCCGGACTCCCCCTCGCCCAAACATTTGTTCAGAGAACTCTCAGCCGCCGCCCGCGCCGCCCGTCGCAGGCGCCTATTGTTCCGCCTATTGTTCGACGTGTGCTGATCGGATTCCTGCTCGCGCTGGGCTGCTCCGTCTGTTACGGCACGGCGTCGGTGTTGCAGGCGGCGGCCACCCGCTCCGTGGAGGCCGGCAGCGGCAGTGGTGTCGACACCGTGCTGCTGTGGCGCGCGGCTCGGCAGTGGCGCTACGTCGTCGGCGTTGGTCTCGACGGGCTCGGTTTCATCCTTCAAGTCGCGGCGTTGCGCCTGGTGCCCATCTATGTGGTCGCCGCCGCGCTGGCCGCCTCGATCGCGGTCACCGGCATCGTGTCCGCATGGGTGCTGTCGGTGCGGTTGTCGCCCGCCGAATGGAGCGCGGTGGGCATCGTGTGCGCGAGCCTGGTGGTGCTCGCACTCGCCGCCGGGCCCGGGCACTTCCGGCATGCGCCCGCCGGACTGGGTTGGGCACTGCTGGGGGTGGTGGCCGCGATCTTCGTCGCCGGCGCCGTGGCGGGCCGGCTGCCGGACCGGCCGCGCGCGCTGGCGCTGGGGCTGGCGGCCGGAACCGGCTTCGGCGCGATCGAGGTCGGCGTGCGGCTGATCGAGGTGCTCGATCCGACCCGACGCGCCTTCTACACCAATCCGGCGCTGTACGCGGCGGCCGCGGGCGGGGCGGCCGGTTTCCTGCTGCTGACCTCCGCGCTGCATCGCGGTTCGGTGACCACGGCCGTCGCCGGGATGGTCGTCGGTGAAACCATCGCCCCCGCGTTCGTCGGCGTGGTGTGGCTGGGCGACAGCGCGCGCGACGGGCTCGGCTGGCTGGTCATCGCGGGCTTCGCCGTGGCCGTGTCGGCAACGCTGGTGCTGGCGCGGTTCGGGGAAGCTCCCGAGGACCTTTCCGAATCGGCTCAGGCCGGCGAAGCCGTCAGCTGACTGTAGGTGGTACCGCGCTGCGGGCGCGTCCACAGGACACCGCCCTCCGCGGTGACGCCGGCCGCCATCAGCGCGCGCTTGAGGACCTTGTTCGTCGCCGTCGTCGGCAGGTCTTCGTTGATGCGCACGTACCGGGGCCACGCTTTGGGCGACAGGTCCGGTTGCGCGGCAAGGAAGTTCGCGAAGTCGTCCGGGCCGAGCCGCGCGCCCGCGCGCACTACCAGCGCAGCCATCACCTGATCGCCGACCCGGTCGTCGGGCACCGCGTAGACCGCGGCCTGGCTGATCTCGGGCAGGCGTCCCAGGATCCGCTCGATCGGCCCCGCGGCCAGGTTCTCGCCGTCCACCCGCATCCAGTCGGCGGTGCGGCCGGCCAGGTAGATCCAGCCGTCGGCGTCGCGGTAGGCGAGGTCGCCCGACCAGTACATGCCGTGCCGCATCCGCTCCGCGGTGGCGGCCGGGTCGTTGTAGTAGCCGGCGAACGGGCCCGCGCCCTGGGTATTGACGAGTTCGCCGACCGCGTCGTCGAAGTTGGTCAGCGCCCCGTGCTCGTCGAATTCCGCGACGGCGCACTCCCGCACCGTCGCCGGGTTGTAGATGCCGACCCCCGGATACGGCTTGCCGATCGACCCCGGCGGGGTGCCATCCTCGCGGACGACGATGACCGCGAACTCGCTGGAACCGAAGCTGTCCACCACCCGGCAACCGAAACGCCTGGCGAATTCGGCGATGTCGCGGTCGGTGGCCTCGTTGCCGAACGCCACCCGCAGCGTGTTGTCCGCGTCGTCGGGCAGCTCAGGGGTGGACAGGATCAACGCGAGCGGCTTGCCCACATAGTTGAGATACGTCACGCCGTAGCGGCGCACGTCGTCGAGAAACCGCGACGGCGAGAACCGGGCCGGGACCATGGTGGCGCCTGCGCCGATGGCGACCGCCCACCCGGCGGCGACGCCGTTGGAGTGAAAGAGCGGCATCGACAGGTAGCACACGTCGGCGGCGGTGACGTCGTACTGGAAGATCAGGCTGGCGCCGCACATGATCGCCATCGCGTGGGCGAGCCGGACGACCTTCGGGTCGCCGCTGGTCCCGGAGGTGAAGATCATCATCAGGGTGTCACCGCCGGCGACCTCACGGTGCGGCACCAGGGCCGGCGCGGCGGCCACCAGTTCGGCGTAGCGCCGGCCGGTCACGTCGAGCACCTCGACTCCGCTGAGATCCACGCCGTCCAACAGCTCACGGTGTTCGGGGTCGACGAGCAGCAACTGGCAGTCGGAGCGCCGGATGTCGGCCAGCAGGCCGTCCCCGCGCCGGGTCGTGTTGATCCCGCACAGCACGTAGCCGCCCAGCGCGGCCGCGGCCATGGCGCGCAGCATCGCCGGGGAGTTGGGCAGCAGGGCCCCGACGTGCAGCGGACGGGCCGGGTCGGCGAGACCGATCAGCGCGGCGGCCTCCGCCTCGGCCTCCGTGAGGTGTTCTCTCCAGGTCCAGACGCGTTCGCCGTGGGCGAGCGCCGGGGTGTCGTCGTGCCGGCGTTGCCGCAGCAGTTGCTGCACCGTTTCGATCATCGGGTGGTCAGCACGAGCCCGGCATAGTGCCGGCGCGCGACGTCGTCGCAGTGGCGTCGGTAGGTGCCGAATCCCCCGGCGTAGGGCATGAAGACCCGCTTCTTGCCTTCGATGTTGGCGCCGAGGTACCACGACGAGGCGGCTTTCGGGAACAGCGTCTGCTCGGCCGCCGTCGCGACATGCTCCGTCCAGGCCTCGGCGGCGTCGCGGCGCGGCTCCACCTCCGTCACCCCGAGGCGGCGCATCGTCACCAGCAGCTCGATCACCCAGTCGACCTGCACCTCGGCGTGCAGCACCATGTTGGCCAGCACCGAGGGGCTGCCCGGGCCGCTGATGGTGAACATGTTGGGCAGGCCGGGCACCATCAGGCCGAGGAAGGTCAGGGGGCCGTCGGCCCAGACGTCGCGCAGCCGCACTCCCCCGGGCCCCTCCGGGTCGATGCGGGTCAGCGCGCCGGTGAGCGCGTCGAAACCGGTGGCGAAGATCAGCACGTCGCACGGGTAGGTCGCGGCGGTGGTTCGCACGCCGTCGGCGGTGATGGTCTCGATGGGCTCGCGGCGCAGGTTGACCAGGTGGACGTTGTCCCGGTTGAACGCGGCGTAATAGCCACCGTCGGTGCAGATTCGCTTCGTCCCGATCGGGTGGTCGACGGGGATGAGGTCGTGGGCGACGAGGGGGTCGGCCACGATTTCGCGGATCCGCTCCTCGGCGAACTCCCGCGCGATGTGGTTGGCCGCGAGGTCGGAGTTCTGGTCGGGGAACGTCTTGGCGAACAGCACCCCGCCCTCGCGCCAGCGCCGCCACAGCGCCTCGGCGCGTTCCGCTGGATCGGTATCGATCGCGTTCTTGTGGTACGTGCCGTGCGGCGTGCCCGAGGCCGCGTAGGCCGAGGCGCGACGGCGCTCGGGGTACTGCTCCCGGATCTGTCGTTGTTCCTCCGGCGTCCAGGGCCGGTTGGGCATCGGGATGCTGTAGTTCGCCGATCGCTGGAACACCACCAGCCGGTCCGCCTGCGCGGCGACGATCGGAACCGCTTGAATGCCGGAGGATCCCGTGCCGATCAGGCCGACCCGCTTGCCGCGCAGGTCAGGGTCCTCGCGCGGCCATGCGGCGGTGAAGTAGACCTCGCCCGCGAAATCGTCGGCGCCGGGGATGTCCGGGCGGTTGACCGCCGACAGGCAACCCGTCGCGCAGATGAGGAACCGGGCGGCATAGGTCTGGTGGTCGCGGGTGCGGACCCGCCATCGGCCTTGGGCGAACGTGGCGCCGACGACGTCGACCCCGAACCTGTAGTGGCGGCGCAGATCGAACCGGTCGGCAACGTGGCCCAGGTAGGCAAGGATCTCCGGTTGGGCTGCGAAACGTTCGGTCCACGTCCAGCCCTGCTGGAGTTCCTCATCGAATGAGTAGGAATAGTCGACACTTTCGACGTCGCACCGCGCGCCCGGGTAGCGGTTCCAGTACCAGGTGCCGCCCACATCGGGTGCCGCCTCGATGCCGAGCACCGACAGTCCCGCCGACGCGGCGCGGTGCACGGCGTAGAGCCCGGCGAACCCCGCGCCTATAACGATCACGTCGATCACGTCGGTCACGTCTTTCACGTCGGTATCGGTCATGTCGCCTCACGAAAGGTCGTCCGGAGCAACCCCCGCAGGTCGGCGCAGACCAGGTCGAGCGCCGAGACCGCAGGGGGAAAGGCCGGGATGGTCAGGAAGCCGTGAAACAGGTCCGGGAAATCGCGGTGCACCGCGGGCACCCCCGCGTCGCGTAATCGGCGGGCATAGTCGCAGCCCTCGCTGTGCAGCGGATCGAGGCCGGCGGTGACGACCACGGCCGGAGGGAGGCCGGCGTGCGAGTCGGCGCGAGCCGGCGCCACCAAATCGGTTTGACCCGAGGCTGTTTCGCCACCGAGGTACTGGCGCCAGTACCATTGCATGGCTGCGCTGGTGAGGAAGTAGCCGGTGGCGCAGCGCCGGTAGCTGTCGGTGTCGAACGACGGGTCGATGACCGGATAGATCAGGAGTTGCGCGGCCGGCCCGGGGACCCGGCGTTCGCGGCAGCGGATGGCGGTCACCGCGGCGAGGTTGCCGCCGGCGCTGTCACCGGCGATGGCCGTGCGTGCCGGGTCGATGCCGAGTTCGGGCGCGTGGTCGACCACCCAGCGGAACGCGGCGAAGGCGTCCAGCGCGGCCGCGGGCGCCGGGTGTTCGGGCGCGAGGCGGTAGCCGATCGACACCACGACCGCCTGCACACCGCGGGACAGTGCGCGACAGAAGCCGTCGTGAGACTCGATGTCGCACAACACGAATCCGCCGCCATGGTAGAAGACGACCGCGGCGCGGTCAGCCTGCGGTTCGCCGTGCGGGTAGTAGATCCGCGCGGGGATGTCCCCGGCGGGCCCGGGAATCGACCGGTCTTCGGTGCGGCGGACGTCGTCGATGTTGTCGACGGGCCTGCGCCTCTCGGCGACGGCCGCGCGAGCCTGAACGGCGGTCATGGTCTCGATACGCGGGAATCCCGCGTCCAACTCGCGCAACAGCGCCCGGACGCCGCCAAAGGGGTCGTCCATGTACACCTCCGAGCTCGTCGTTGAGCCGGTCACGCCGGCCGGTATTTCAAGAGGGTGATTCCGGCTTCGGGCAGATCGTAGAACACCGGCTCGACCCGGATACCGATTCCGATGTCGCCCGGGGTCCGCGACACCGGCGTCGGCTCGGGAACTGGGAAGCGCATCGCTAGTCCCCCCGCATCAGCAGCGCGACCTGCTCGCTCATGATGCCGCCGTTGCCGGTGACGAACGCCGTGTGGCAGTCGCTCACCTGCGCGTCACCCGCCCGGCCCATGACCTGCCGGGCGCCGTCGACGACGTGGTGCATGCCGCCGGCCATCCCGGCCTGCCCGAAGGACAGCTGCCCGCCGGCGGTGTTGAGCGGAAAATCGCCGCGGTAGGTCAGGTCGTGGCGGATGATCCAGGACATCCCGTGGCCCTTGTCGCAGAAGCCGGCGTCTTCGAGGCTCATCAGCACGGTGATGGTGTAGCAGTCGTAGATCGACGCCACGTCCACGTCCGAGCGGTGCAGACCGGCCATGGCGAATGCCCTGTCGGCGGCGCGGGCGATCGGGGTGCGCAGCAGGTCCTCGGCGTAGGTCGGGGTCTTGAAGGCGATGTGCTCGCCAAAACCCTTGATCCACACCGGTCGGTGGCGGGCGGTGCGGGCGATGTCGGCGTTGGCAATCAGCACGCCCGCTCCCCCGTGCACCCGCATCACGGTCTCGAGCATGTGAATGGGATCGGCGATCATCGGGCTGGCGAGCACGTCGTCCACCGTCATCGGGGTGCCGTGGAACACCGCGCCGGGGTGGGCGCACGCGTTGGTCCGCTGATCGACGGCGATCTTGGCGACCGCGACAGGGTCGTAACCGAATTCGGCGGCGTAACGCTGGGCGATCTGCGCGTACGGCGCGTTCTGGCCCACGTTGCCGTACGGGATCTCGAATTCCGCCTGCGGCGACCCGTAGTTGTTCGACGACGCCCCATACCAATTCGGGTCCGGCGGGGGCCGCTTCTCGGACTGCGGCTGCGACGCCGAGCCCGGCACGACGGCCAGGACGGCATCGCAGATGCCCAGCTCCACCGCGGCCGCCGCCCGCCAGATCATGCCCGCCGCGGTGGCCCCGCCCAGGTCGACCCGCTCACCGAAGTCCAGGGGCAGGCCGAGGTACTCGCACAGGGTGGCTGGCGCGAACATCGCCGACTCGGCGATGCCGTGGGTCAGCAAACCGTTGACGCAGGAGGCGTCGACGCCCGCGTCGTCGATCACCAATTTCGCCAGCACCGCGTACTGGTCGAGCGTGAACAGCGGTCGAGTGGGACGCCGCTGCGCCGGCAGTTCGGCGATGCCGACGATCGCCGCCTCGCCGCGCAGCCCGGTCACTGATCGGCCTGCCGAGGCGTTCCGCGCCGGGGCAGCTCGACGGTCGCGGTTCCGGGCATCAGCACCGTCTGCTCGCGGCGGCCGGCGATGTCGAGATCCACCAGGCCGGCGCCCTCGCCGGAGAGGCGCATGCCGGTGATCGTGCCGCCGAAGCTCAGCGGCTGGCCGGGATGGGCGACCGCGCGGTTCTGGACGGAAAAGGACACCAGCCGGCCACGCCCGCCGATCCAGTCCCCGATGGCCCGGCCGAGCAGCGCGGCCTGCAGGGGTCCGTGGACCAGTACGTCGTCGTAGCCTTCGACCGTGCGCGCCCAGTCTTTGTCGTAGTGGATGCGGTGGCCGTTGTAGGTGGCGGCGCTGAAGAAGAACAACTGCGTTTCGTCGACGGTCAAGGTGAGTTCGGGCATCTGGTGGCCCACCTCGACGTCCTCGTAGAAGACTTGGCCGGTCATCGGGCTCCTAGGGGCGGGCGATCATGGACGTCGACGCTTCGGCGAGCAGGTCCTGGTGCTGGTTGCGGTACACCGTGTGCCAGGTGACCAAGACGAATTTGCCGGAGCGGCCCTGCTTTTCGACGATGGAGGCGATGGTGCGCACCATCTCGACTTCGTCGCGGTGATACGCCGGCAGGTGGAAGGCGAAGCTTTCCCCGCCGGCCATCCGCTTGGGGGCGCGCGGAAACGCGAGGCTGCCCGAGACAGCGCCAGAGGAACCGTCGGGCCGCAGCGCCTCGAGGTGCGTGACACCGAGCACGGCGTACTGCAAAAAAAGCGGGGGGCAGACGATGTCGCGAAAGCCGTTGGCCCTGGCGTAGTCCGGATCGAACCACAGCGGGTTGTGGTCCCCGATCGCCGCCGCCCACCGTTGCCAGTCCCGCCGGTTCACCTCACCGGTCGCCGTGGCGGCGACCGTGCCGACGCGCGACGCCGATTCGGCGTCGATCAAGCTGTCGTCGTTCATTCGGTCTCGTCCAAGGTTTCCTCCAGCCACGATGCGGCGACGTCCGCCCCGCCGCCCCACGTCGAGCCCAACCGTGCCCGCTCGGACCACAGGTGCAAATCGGTCTCGGTGACGTACCCCATGCCGCCGTGCAATTGGTGGGCGTCCAACGTGATCAACCGGGAAGCGGTGGCGGCGTGCATGCGCGCGATGGCGGTCTCCCGGGTCGCCATGCGGCCGCGCGCGATCCAGAAGACCGCCGCATGCGCGGCCAACCGGGCCGCCGACAGGGCGATGTGCATGTCGGCGACGAGGTGCTGGGCGGCCTGGAACGACGCGATGGGCCGGCCGAATTGGTGACGCAGCGTGGTGTAGTCGACGGTGCGGTCGATCACGGCCTGCCCGACGCCCACCAAGTCGAGCGACCCCAGGGCGACGGCGGCGTTGGCCACGCGCCGCAACGCCGTGGCGGTGGCGTCGC
>NZ_LZJG01000052.1:0-81931 GCF_001667785.1 Mycobacterium sp. E3247
CGAGCGGGCCGCCTCCTGGGACGCCGCCACCAGCTCGGGAATCACCCGCGGGTCGACCTCGGCCGAGACCATGGTGCTCGTCACCGACAAGGTCGAGGCGACGCTGCGCTGGGCCGGCAATTCGATGACCACCAACGGTGTTTCGGTCAATCGCAGCATCACGGTGATCTCCGTCGTCCGCCAAGGATCCAGCGCGCGGATCGGCACCATGGTCTCGGCCGAGGTCGACCCGCGGGTGATTCCCGAGCTGGTGGCGGCGTCCCAGGAGGCGGCCCGCTCGGCGCCCGAGGCCGGTGACGCCGCGCCGCTGCTGGCCGACACCGGGATGCCCGTTGACTGGGACGCGCCGGCGCCCGGCACCGGCCCCCTGGTGTTCGCCGACGTCGCCGACTCCCTGAGCCGCGGCTTCCGCGGCACCGACCGCCTGTACGGCTTTGCGCACCATAGCGTTTCGACGACGTTCCTGGCGTCGTCGACGGGGCTGCGCCGACGCTACACGCAGCCCGCTGGGGCGGTGGAGATCAACGGCAAGCGCGGCGACGCGAGCGCCTGGGCGGGTATCGGCACACCCGACTTCGTCGACGTGCCAATGGATTCGTTGCTCGAGGAGTTGGCGATGCGGCTCGGGTGGGCCGAGCGCAGCGTGGGGCTGCCCGCGGGACGCTACGAGACGATCATGCCGCCCTCCACGGTCGCCGACATGATGCTGTACCTGGCCTGGTCGATGGCCGGCCGGGGCGCGCGGGAGGGCCGCACCGCCTTCTCGGCCCCCGGCGGCGGGACGCGGGTGGGGGAGCGGCTCACCGAGCTGCCGCTGACCCTGTTTTCCGACCCGATGGCGCCGGGCCTGACGTGCACGCCGTTCGTCGCGGTGAGCAGCTCGTCGGAGACGATGTCGGTGTTCGACAACGGCATGGAGATCGGCCAGGTGGACTGGATCCGCAACGGGGTGATCAACGCGCTGGCCTACCCGCGTGCGACGGCCGCCAAATTCGATGCGGAGGTCGCCGTCGCCGCCGACAACCTGGTGATGACCGGCGGGTCGGCCGAGCTTGCGGACATGATCGCGGCCACCGAACGCGGCCTGCTGCTGACCACCCTGTGGTACATCCGTGAGGTCGACCCGACCACGCTGTTGCTCACCGGGCTGACCCGCGACGGCGTCTACCTCATCGAGGACGGTGAGGTGACGGCCGCGGTCAACAACTTCCGCTTCAACGAGAGCCCGCTGGACCTGCTGCGGCGGGCCACCGAGGCCGGGGTGAGTGAGCAGACCCTGCCCCGCGAGTGGTCCGACTGGGCCACCCGCGCGGCCATGCCGTCGCTGCGGATACCGGACTTCTACATGTCGTCGGTCAGCCAGGCGCAATAGGCGATTGCCGCTGGGCGGGCCGCGTTCTAGCGTGTGACGAATGGCGGCTCCGGTTTCGGTTCGAGAAGATCAGCTGACGCGGTTGGTGGCCCTGTCTCCGGGGTCCCCGGCGGACGCCCGGGTCGCGGCCCTGGTTCGGCGGGTGTGCGCCGAGACGCTGTCGCTGCCACCGCTGCCGAGCCCCGTCGAGGTCGGCGCGCCCGAATCGGAGGCCGAAGCCGTCGTCGCCGACTTCGCCGAGCAGTTCAGCGCCGACGTCTCCGCGATCACCGGCGACCAGCGGGCCGGGCTGGTCAAGCAGCTGGGCGATGGCGCCTTCGGCGTGGTGGTCTCGATGTATGTCGCCGACTTCGTCCCGCGAGTGCGCGCCGGGCTGGAGGCACTCGGCGTCGGTTCGGAGTACATGGGCTGGGTGAACGGCGTCGCGTGGGATCACACGACGAACCCGGCGAACCTGGTGTTCAACGACTTCTTGCCCGCGGTGGCCCGGATGCGCGCGCTCGACCCGGTCACCTCCGAGCTGGTCCGGTTGCGCGGGGCGGCTCAGCACAACTGCCGGTTGTGCAAGTCGCTGCGCGAGGCCACAGCGCTCGATGCCGGCGGTTCGGAGACGCTATATGACGAGATCGGCCGCTTCGAAGCCTCGCGTTTGCTCGATGACCGCGTCAAAGCAGCGCTGCGCTACGTCGATGCGTTAATTTGGACCCCTGCGCACCTCGCCGCCGACGATGTCGCCGAGGTGCGCTCCCGGTTCTCGGACGCCGAGGCCGTGGAGCTCACCTTTGACATCATGCGGAACGCAAGCAACAAGGTCGCGGTTGCGCTCGGCGCTGATGCCCCCCGCGTCGAGCAGGGTACCGAGCGGTATCTGCTGGGTGCCGACGGCCAGACCGTATTCAGCTGACTGCTACGTCGACGTGGAGGGCTGCTGCCCGACGCCTGGCGCAGAACGAGTATCCGCTGGTTATGCCCGGGATCCGCTCGTCGTCTCGGCCTCGGCCACCCTGCGCGACACGGACGCGTCGATGATTGTTCGCCCTGGGACGAAGTAGGAAATGTTAACCCTCCGTACACGGTTCCGCAAACAAAAGTTCGTCGCTCAGGCCGCCGGCACTGGCTAAATTTATCTCTCGGCACCGAAACTGATGCGTGACGGTGATCCTCAGATGGCAGCGCCGCCTGAGTTAACGACAGTCGACCGCGCGACTGTTAGCCGTGGGCTGATTCGCTGTCTCGGCTAATTGTCGCCACACAAAGCTTGGCTAGCGTTGGGGAGCACCCCGCGCAGAGGGAGGTTCGGGGATGACAACCACCCGTTCGCGCTCGCGCATGCGAGTGTCATCGGTCTGGGCTGCCGGCGTTGCGCTGGGGGCCTCGATGCTCGGCGGCGCCGTGCTGTCGGCGCCGCAGGCTTCGGCGAATTGCACTCTGAGCCCGAAGGACGACCAGTACATCAATCTGCTCGCGCAGAACAAGATGGTGCACAACGCCGATTTCAGCGACTGCACCGAGGCCGCCGAGGGGCGTTGGTTCGCCGACCAGGTACGGAACCACCCCAATCCGTTCGGGGAGGCCCAGGAGCTGGTCAACATGATCACCAACACCACGTCGATGGACCAGAAGCAGGCCGAGTGGGAGGTCGAGTCGGCGATCTACGTTTACGCGCCGGACATGATCCCGAAGATCAAGGATCAGGCCGCGCACTTCAACTGGCCGTCCGAGTAGGGAAGGGCTGCTCACCCGCTTGGACGTCCGCGCAGGAATGTGACGGGCTTGCGGGGATTTCGCTGCCTACCCAGCTAACTTGAGGGCAGGACACCCGCGCCTGCGGGCGCGGGTGATGGGTCCGAAGCGCGTTCGCTTGTCCTGCAACGAGCCGCGTCGCCGGAGTTCGGCTTGCTGTCGTATTTCCAACTCTCACCGTGGATTTGGCACCGGTTGTTCATTCATTGTTTGAAGAGCACGCGTTTGCCCCGCGCTGCGTTGGTGGTACCCGCTGTTCAGCGCGAAACGACACGTAGCTAATTCCACGACAAGGGGGTTCGGAGAAGTGACAACTACCCGATCGCGCGCACAAGTGCTGGCCGTGGGGGCGGCCGGTGTCGTGCTGGGAGCCGCGATGTTCGGTGGTGCCGTGGTGTCGGCGCCGCACGCATCGGCGTCGTGCGCAATGAGCCCGGCCGACGACCAATACATCAAGCTGCTGGCGCAGAACAAGATGGTCCACAACGCGGACTTCAACGACTGCAGCGAGGCCGCCGAGGGGCGTTGGTTCGCCAGTCAGGTCCGGTCCAACCCGAATCCGTTCGGGGAGGGTCAGGAGCTGATCAACATGATCACCAGAACCACTCCGATGAGCCAAGCCCAGGCCGAGTGGGAGGTCGAGTCGGCGGTCTACGTCTACGCACCGGAAGTCATTCCCAAGATGAAGGATGAGGCTGCGCGGCAGGCGCCCGGGCAACCCGCGCCCGCATAGGGGCCGCTCGGCTCATACCGCGGTCACGGCCACGGTCAACGCGACGCCGAATACCAGGGCGGCCGCGGCCGTGGCCGCGAGAAACCCGAGCCCGAAGCGGCGGCCGCCCGCGGTGAAGGCCAGCACCGTCTTGACGAGCAGATTGGAGCCGAGCGCGGCGGCGATGGCGACCAGGGCCGTGTCGACGGTGACGTCACCCTTGGCCGCCAGGCTGGCGGCGGCCACCGCCCCGGCGTGGGCGTCGGCGAGACCGGCGGCGAACGTGGCAAGCACCAGCCCCTGCGGGCCGAGCGCGGCGGCGCCCCACCGGCCGACGAGCAGGGCGAAGGTCAGTACCGCGGCCAGGATGAGGGCGGGCCGCAAGGTGAAAGGCCGGGTTTCCTTGGTCGCTGCGGGGGTGTCGCCCTGCTCCGGCTTCTGTTGCTGGGCCCGGGTGCCGCCGCGGTAGACGAACGCGGCGACGCCGACGAGGACGGCCGGCGCGGCGACCACGGGAGGCCAGAGGCGGCGCAGCACGTCGACATCGACGAGCCCGATCACGATGAGCAGCTGCACGAAGGTAGCGAGGCTGGCGAGCAGGGCGCTGGCCAGCGGCGCACGCAAGTTTGGGGCGGTCCGGCTGAGCCTGCCCATCGACGCGGTCGTCGCGGTGGCCGAGACGAACCCGCCCGCCAAACCGGTGACCAGCAGGCCGCGTTCCGGCCCGAGCGCTCGAACGCCGATATAGCCCAACCAGCCGATACCGGTCAGCAGCACCACCAGCAGCCACACCTTCTCCGGATTCAGCACGCCGAAAGGTCCGAGCGGGCGATTGGGCAGCAGCGGCAGGATCACGAACGCCACGACGAAAAACTTGATGGCGTCCTCTAGTTCGACGTCGCTGATGATTTCGCGGGCGAACCGATGGAGGCGGGTCTTCGACACCAGCAGCCCCGCCACGACCACGGCGAGGGCTACGGCAACCGTCGGGCGGGTGTAGGCGACCGCACCGAGCAGGTAGGCGACGAGCGCGGCGAACAGTGTGGTGGTTCCAGGGTCTTTGGTGCTGGTGCGAAAGTAGGCGAGCCCCAGTAGCGCCCCGACACCGACGAGACCGCCCAGCACGATCCACTGATTGAAGCTCGCGGCGATGGCCCCGACCAGTGACAGGAGCGCGAACGAACGCGACCCGGCGGGAAGCTTGCGGCCGTGACTGCGTTCTCGCTCCAGCCCGAGCAGCAACCCGACGGCCAGCGCCACCAGGAACGGCTGGATTTGCTGCCAGCTCACCACGACTCCTATTCAGCAGACCCGTCCTCGTCACCCGTCGACAACTTAGCCCGCAGACCACCGCATCGCTCGTGATGCGGGCGCTAATGTCACAGTCGACAGAGGCTTCTGGTAAGCGCGACAGCGGCCGGCCGGGCAAGGCTGCGGTACACCGCGGCGGGTTCCGTTACGGTGGAGAACGCATCCGCAGCTGGTTGGTAAAAGGGGCGGTAGCTCAGTTGGTTAGAGCCGCGGACTCATAATCCGTTGGTCGCGGGTTCGAGCCCCGCCCGCCCCACTGTAAAGTGCCTAATAGAGCGACTATTGGCCGGCGTCTGGCAATCCGGAAGCCGGTTTACCCCGGCCTCGCCCCGGCGTGCGGCGCGGTGGGGGCGGCGCTAGCTAAAATCCGGCGGCGTACGGCGGCTTGGCGGCCGAAGAGATAGCGGGCGCGATAGGTCATACTCGACGCAGCCGACCGAACGGGACTTGAACCCGCGCTTCCGGGTATCAACCCGGCGCTCTACCAACTGAGCTATCGGCCCATACACGGTAAACCGCGCAGGTCAGTCGTCGTACACGAACCGTGTCGGACGCCGATGGGACGATTGACACGTGGAGAACGACCAGACCGAGGACCAGGAGACCGTCACATCCTGGATCAACCCGTGGATCGCCGAGTACAAGCGGCGCCAGGCGATGCTGACGGCAATGCGCCCGTTTGAGGTCATCGCGATGCTCCGCGACCTGAACCTGACCTCATACGCCTTCAGCAAGAACGCCGAAGACCTACAGGCCCACGTTGCGCGCTACCCCGAGATTGGCCAGAGCCAGCCGTTCAACCCAGACGTCGGCGACCCGTTTGCGACCGAGCTGGCTCGCCTATTTGCAAATCTGCTGTGCTCGGTGAAGTCGCTCATCTCCGGCCAGCGCTCAATCTTGCGCGATATATGGCCGAACGTCGGCAAGCAGCTGTCCGAGTTCGAGCAAGGGGAGTACACCGCCAAGCGGCTTGAGGTTTTCGAGGCGGACGAGGCCAAGTTGCTCGTGGAGCTTCGTAACTACTCTCAACACAAGTTTCTTCCCTACTTGAATCCGGCATGGGGGTTCTCGCAGACGATGCCGATGGCGGAATTTCAATTTAGGTTGCATGTTGAGCCGCTGCTGAAATGGGACGGCTTGAACGGGGAGGTGCGCAAATATCTTGAGACGCATGGTAATACGATCGACCTGATCCCGATCATTGGCCGGTACTCCAAGTCGGTTCGCGAGTTCTATCAGTGGTTCTGGCGAGAAATCGATGAGAAGATGAAGTCTGAGCGCATCGAATACGATGCGCACGTGGCTGAGTTGATGGTCTATGGCGAAGAAGTGTTCTTGACTCCGGATTGGATCAAGAAGCCTGGCGGTGAGCAGCCGCCTGACTGGAACGGTGCGCGGTGGCGCCGCCGGTCGCTCGCCAAGATTCGCCAGCGGCGCTGGATGCTAGGCCACCGGTCGTTTCGCGGCATCACAGTGGACAGGCAAGGAATCGCTGAGGTCGGTGAACACCCTTGGACGCCGATACTTTTGCGTGTTCCCTAAGCAAGCTGCGGGCCGCCTTGGCGAACATCGCCCGCGCTGGAGAACAGCGTTCGATGAGCTAACACGCAAGTGGCGGGTCGCCGCGTGCAAGTCGTCGTTCCGGTGCGCCCGGTGGGGATCAGCCTGGGCTTGGTCGTCGACACGCTGGCTGGGGACTCATAATCCGTCGGTCGCGGGTTCGAGCCCCGCCCGCCCCACTCTTGTTCCCGGGACGTCGGCTGATGGCTGCCATACCGCGTCTCGGCTGACGCCTCACGGTGTTTCAGGTGATGCCTGACAGTTACTTCGGTTGATCCTTGACGCTCCGCAGATGAGGGAGTTGAGCGTGGCTGATCGCTCCAGCATGTCCGAAGTCTCCGGACCCACCGGGCGGTTCACCAGCCGTTAAGCTTGAAAGTTCCGGGCCTCTACCCGAAGGTCCGACAACCGCCGAGAGGTCGACGGCGACATGTCCGGAGGATTTCTATCGTCTCATCGGGTCCGCGCTGCGGCGCACGCGAAGGCTAAGGTCGCGCAGCGGGCGACGCGCTCGGCGAGAGCTTGCAACCGAACTGCGTTGCGGCGCAATGGAGACGCGACATGACCACACGGCTCATCTGGCAGTTGAGCCGGGCTCATGAGCGCGTCGAGCAGATCGAGGCGCGGCTAACCGGCCCGCTGGTCGTTTCCCGCCGCGGCACGATCTGCCCGACGCGACCCGAGGAGATCGTGGCGCTTCTGCACGACACGACCAGACTCACCCATCCGATGCGGGGCCACGACGACGCTCACCCCTGGGTACCCACCGGCGCGACACCCGCCCAACACGCCAGGTACCGGGCGCTCCTGGACCCGCTCTTCAGGCCACGAGCTTTGGCGTGGCTCATGCCATCCATCCAGGAACACGCCGTGGCGCTCGTCGACGGGGTGGCCGCGAAGGGCCAGTGCGAGGCCGTCGGCGAGATCGGCCGCCGGCTGGCGGCCCAAACATTGCTGACGCTGCTCGGATTGCCGGCAGGCAGCCTTGAGAGGCTGCTGCATTTACTGGCGCGGCAAGCGGAATTCCCCAGGAGCGCGCCCTTCCATGCCGACCTGATCGAATACGTCAGCCAAGCAATTTCCACCGCCAGGCCGCCGGGGATCATTGCCGCGCTCCGCGGTGACTTCGAGGAAGTGGAAATACTGAGCTTTGTCTTGCTCCTGTTCGGTGCGGCAATCGAGACGACGACCGCGGGAATCGGTTTTGCCCTGTTCGAGCTGGCCACCGACCCGCAGTTGCGGGCACTCCTCATCCGCCACCCCGATCAAATCGCAACGTTTATCAACGAGGTGCTGCGCCTTTACTCTCCGATCGGCTATTGCCCGCGGGTCACCCTGGAGGAGATCACCATCGGTGGGGTGAAGGTGCCGCCGCTAACCGAACTGGAACTCTCATTGCGCACGTTGAATTTGGACGGCGGTTACCTCATAACGTACAGCGACGACAAAGTCCACGGTCGCCCGTACTACTCATTCGGATCCGGGTCGCGGCGATGTCTCGGAATGCACGTTGCCCGAATGCAGCTGAGCGTCCTCGTCGCCGAGTTCGTGCGTCGTATCCCCGGATTCACCGTGGCGCCGGGCCACGTCGAGTTGAACGTCGGCGATGACAGCACCCGACTCGGCCCGACCGCCATGCCCTTGCAGTGGCCGACGTGAGAAGCGAAGGACGCATTGAGCCGTATGCCGGAGAAGCTGGCCGATCATGGGGTCGCGTAGGCAGGGCGCAGGTGCAGTCGACGGGCTCACCGTCCTGGGATCGACGCTGCCGCAAGAGCTTACGACGTTCATCGATCAGGTCGTGCCGATCCTGCGGCGCCGGGGTCGATTCCGCCGGGTGCACCACGTCCACATTTCCCGATCAACCTGGGCTTGAACGACCGGCTTAAAACTCCTCGCGATCGACAACGAAGCGAACCTGACAGGCTTTGTGGATATTGCCCGGGCGGAAGCCCACGACGTCGGTATCGACGACTCGAAGACCCAGGCCCTTGAATATCGAGTGCCATTCGTCGACGCGCTTGAATTGGCAACCAAAATTCATGTCGACCAGACCCTGGGCGACGGCGTTGCCAAAGAAATCGATAAGCACTAGCGCGCGAAATTGATCGCTTTCGTCGAGCTTGGTGAATTCGGTTAGCTCGATTTGCCCCGCCGCAACCCCGGGCGGAGCCGCGGGGACGGCATAGGTGTCTTCCTCGATGATCAACCGCCGCGCGACGCGTCGCAAATTTTTCAGCAACGGAATCAAGTCGGGTTCGTCCACGTGATGCAGGACGGTCTTGACGATCGCACTGTCGAACATGTCGTCCGCATAGGGCACGTCGACGGGCGAAGCCATCTGCCGAAACGGCAGATGTGCGGCGTCGGCGCCGCGGTAGTCCATGACGTCGGTGGTGTAGCAGTCGTAGCCGGCACGTGCGACCAGCGCAGCTAAATGACCGCGGCCGCTGCCGAAATCGAGCACCGTGCTTCCGCTGATGGCATCCGCGAAATTCTTGAAGTCCTGCACCGGCTTGCGCTGTGACTTATACGCCGAGTAGCCCTCGCTGAACCACGACCCGTCTCCCTCGGATGTGAAGAATCGTGTGTGCACCTCTTCGGCCGCTTGGTAAAGTTCACGCCCATTATCTGCCGCCAGCAAGTACTTGGATACGTCTTCCAGGGTCGCTCGCACGTCGTCGGAATAATCGGGAAAATGGGATTTGTAACTGTGTTCCAGTACCGACAAAGTAAAGTTCAGGGCGGTGGTTTCGTGCTGCAAAATCCCGTGAATAAACTCGTATTGAGCTCGTGTGGTGGCTGTTCGCACCAACAATCCTTCCGTCACGCACGCTTCAAACGCCTGGCGCGGCATCGTTGGGTAGCGGCAGGCGGAGGCCAAAGCAATTGACTGAAAGCATGGTATCAGTGCATTGCAAATAGAGATATTTGGCGAAAGAGCCGTTAAATTTCCCTGGTTCGCCTTTACATCGTTGCTCAACGCGCGTAAAGCAAAGACGGCCAGCTGAATGACGCGGCCGCGGCTCGCCACTTCGGCCGCCGAGCGAAAGCCCGTGTGACATGCGGTTCTCACCGGTCCCCACCCCACCGCTTCGACCCGGGCGCCTCGAACGCTGTCGAAAAGCGTCATTGAGGGCAAACGATCGCGGACGCGTAGCGCTCCCGTCGTCAGCGTGCCCGCGGCGCCGACGCGGCAGCTCAATGAAGCGTCCTGTGAGCCAGCGCATTCCATGGGGCGAATGTGGTCAGAGACACATCCCGCCGGTGCCGGGGCCCACCCCCGTTAGGGTGCAGCCTATGGCGGTGCTGCGTGGCAAGAGGATCTTGTTCGACATCGATGGCACCCTGGTCGACTCGACCGCCACCGTCGAACGCTCCTGGGGCACCTGGGCCGACGAGTACGGCGTCGACTACCAAGAGGTGCTCAAGGTGTGCCATGGCAGGCGGACCGAGGACACCGTCGCGCAATTCGTCGCACCACACGACCGCGTCGCTGCGACAGCCCGGCTACTCGCTCTGCAAGGGCTGGCCGATCTCGACGGTGTCGTGGCGCTACCGGGAGCACGCCGACTGCTTGATGCCCTCCCACATGGTCACTGGGCCGCAGTGACTTCGGGTCCGCGCTCGTTGATGGCCGCCCGACTGGCGGCGGCGCAGCTCCCCGCTCCGAAATTGCTGATCGGTGCAGAGGATGTAGCAGACGGCAAGCCAAACCCCCAGGGCTACCTCAAGGCGGCCGCCGCGCTGGGCCTCGACGCCCAGGAGTGCGTGGTCGTGGAGGATGCGCCCGCGGGCGTCGGCGCTGGGCGGGCCGCGGGGGCGCAAGTGCTTGCCGTCACCACCACTCACCACGCGACCGAACTGGCAGACGCCGACGTCGTCGTCGGCGATCTCTCCTGCGTTGACGTCGAGGTCACCGATACCGGTGTCGCCCTGCTGATCAACTGAAGCGGTACGAACTCTGCCGGCCTCTTCTCGGATGCCTCGCCCCACAACCGGTGTGCGCGCCGCCCACGGATTGCGGCCCGTGCCCGCGCTGTAAGTTCGTCCGCGGCCATAACGACCGTGGCCGCCTGCGCCACTGACATGACGCGAGAGGACGCCGATGAGAACGATCGCATACCGCCGCGCGGGAGTCGTTGGACTGGCCGCCGTCGCGCTGATCGCCGTGGGCTGCACCGATACCAAAAGCGCCAGCCCGTCGGCGCCGCAGCGGGGCGGGGTCAGCGTTACCTCCGCACCTCAACAGCCGGCGCCGCCCACCGAAGTGAAGCTCGCCGGGGAGCGCGGGGTCGAGGTGACGCTGACCGGACCGATCGCTGCGAAGTACGCGTCGGCAACCCAGAGTCAGAAGGACGCTCTGGGCAAGCCCCTGACGGGTGACCACAACGCGGGCACCCGGCCGAGCGGGCTGGTGTTCCAGCAGTTTCAAGGCGGCGTGATCACCGCGAAGAACGGCGACACCGGTACGCCCGCCTACATCACGCTGGGCAGAATCCGGGAGGCCTGGAACGTGCCACGCGACCCATCCGGCGTACCCGCGATCACCGGTGAGAACGGGTCGGCGGGCCCGCTGGGCTTCCCGACCAGCGACGCCAACACCGTCGGCGATGCGCTCGTGTCCAACTTCGAGCACGGCCAAATCGCGTACAACCCGACGACCGACCAGCTCCAGGTGACGGTCAACGGCAACGTCGTACCGTCCGGGCTGTAGCCCTGAATTCGTCGCGCGGCGGGCGGGCGCACTCCACCGGCCCGTGTTGCTCCACAGCGAACACCTGAGGTCCGCGCGGGGGCGCCGCCAGCATCCCCGGCGATAAACTGACGCCTTCGACGTCGCAGGTGGCGCCGCTGACGCGGCGATGTGAAAGGTGGTACGCGGTGACCGGGTCCGGTGGCGAGGCGGCCTCCGCCGTCGAGCACGCCATGCGGTCCGACGAAGAGGCGGCCGCGGGTTATCGAGAGTGGCTGGCCGCCGCCCAGCGGGCCGGTCGACGGGTGCTGCAGGAGCCCGACGGCACCTACGTGCTGTGGCGGCGCGACGACGTCCTCGCCGCCGTCCGCGATGGCGACCTTTTCGCGAGCCGCCAAAGCGAACTGATGCCCGGCAATCCGCCGTTCGGGCCGTACCGGGAAATCATGGTCGACCTGTTGTTCAATCCGGTCAATTCGCGCGAAATGCTGAGTCCCGTGCGCGGGATCATCGAAAAATGCGTCGATGCCGTGGCGACGAAGCTCGACTGCTGCGACGGGGCGCGCGTCGCCGAGGTGGTGTGGCGCGCGGCATTCGTCGCGGTCTGTGGGCTGCCGACGGACACCCCCATCGAAGCCGTCAACCCCATGCTGGTCGGGGCGATCCGCCGAGCACCGCTCGGTGGCCCCGACGTGATCAGCCGCCTCGCCACCGAACCGCTCACCGACGAAGAAGTGCTGGGCATCATCGGCGCGGTGCTGCGCGGTCTGGTTTTCACGTCGTTCGCTATCAAGGCCGGGCTGGCGGTGCTGGCGCGGAAGCCGATGCTTCAGCGGGAGCTACGCGAAAACCCGGACCGGCAACGCCGGTTCATCGAGGAGCTGCTGCGGCTGGACGGCGGGGCGAAAACCGTCTCACGAAGAACGACTCGGAGCGTGACGATCGGAGAAACGACCATCCCGGCCGGGTCCCCGGTCCAACTGTGTGTCGGACTGGTTCATCGTGACGAGGCCGACGACATGTCCGGCCACAGCATCAAACTGGATGGCCCGCAACGGCATTGGAGCTTCGGCGGAGGCCCGCACCGGTGTCCGGCCTCGCACCTGGCCCGGGACCTGCTGGGGATGTTCTTCGAGGTCTGGCTTGCCGAGGTCCCGTTCTTCCGGTTCGACTCAGACGGTGGCGATGTTCCCAAGGCGTGGCATCCCAAGCCCTACAGCCCGGCACCCAATGAGATCTTCGAGGGTTGGTTCCCGGGTCAGGTGCCGCTCAGGTGGCGACCGGAGCCGTGACCAGGCACGGATCAGGTGCCCACTGCTTCCTCGGCCGAGTGGTCCATTCGATCGACGCGCTATCGTCTGCGGGTGGCCATATCGACTCCCGCGAGCACAGCGGTCGCGACAGTGCTTGCGGTAACCGCGTGCGTGACGGCGCCCCTCGTCGCCGCTGACCCGACACCCCAGCAGTCGCCGTTTCCGACCGGGAAAGCCGGCACCACGATCCACGTGACGGAGTACAGCGGCGCGACCGCCGACGTCACCCTCAACAACGCGAACTGGGTCTCGTCCGGCTGCTCGCTCAGCGGCGGGGGCTGCAACGTCATCGAGCTCACCATCGTCGGCAAGTCCGACACACCCTTCAGCTACAGCCAGACCTCAGTGACCGTCGCGTCGTCCCCGTGGCGGCAAGACCCGTATCGGGACATCCAGGGCGCCTCATCCACGATCGACTACCAGAAGATCAACAAGACGCCGCCCCTGCGCTCGGGAAGCGTCACCAACGGCCAGACCGCGCACGGATTCATCGCCTACGACGCCAGCGTCGCCCAGGGCGACGTTTACGTCGAATTCCTCGACCCCAACGCTCCGGCGGCGCCCACCCCGCTGGCGGGCTGGAAAGTCCACACCTAGCAACCCATAGGTATCTGAGACGCTGTTGGCGTGAACGAACCGTGTCCCTGCGGCAGCGGTGCCACCTATCGCGCGTGCTGCGGACCGCTTCACGATGGCCAGTCGCAAGCCGGTTCGGCTGAGGAACTGATGCGATCGCGCTACTCGGCGTTCGCCTACGGTCACGCCGACTATCTGTTCCGCACGTGGCATCCGCGCACCCGTCCGGCCGACGTGACGGTCGACCCGCGCATCAGATGGACCGGCCTGAACGTGATCGAACTGCGCGAGGGCGGACCGGACGACGATTTCGGTGAGGTGGAGTTCACCGCCCGGTTCGAGTCCGCGGGTCGCGCGGGAAGCCTGCACGAGCGCAGTCGTTTCGAGCGCCGCGCCGGCCGATGGTTCTACCTCGACGCCGCCGCCGCGGAATGACCGGGAAAAGGGTTGGTTGCTCCGGGCGCCTGATGGAGCGAGTGACGGGACTCGAACCCGTGTATACGGCTTTGCAGGCCGCTGCCTAGCCGCTCAGCCACACCCGCATGAACCATCAGCATTCCAGCGCGTGCGCCCGCCGCCTACCGTTTTCCTCACCCCGATCGATTTGGCCTAGCGGCGGTCTGCGCCCCACCGGGAATCGCCGGTTAAATTACCCCTATGCGCGTTGCTCGCCTGATCGGCGCAGTCCTGGCGATCCTCATGACGGGACTGCTGATGCCCGCCCCCGCCGGCGCGCAACCACCGTCCAAGCTCATGGACCACGTCACCGACGGCGTCGGGGCGTTGACGGATCCCGGTCGGGCGGCGGTCAATGCGGCGATCGACCGGCTCTACAGCCATCGGCATATTCAGCTGTGGGTGGTCTACGTCGACAACTTTTCCCGGTTCAAACCCGATAACTGGGCCGAGCGAACCCGCGGCGCCAGCGGGTTGGGCGACCACGACGCGCTGCTGGCGGTAGCCACCAACACGAAGCTCTACGCGTTTTCGGTGCCGCCCAATACGGAGGGCGTCACGCCCGACGAGCTGAACCGTCTGCGCAGCAACCAGATTGAACCCGCGGTGGCCGTCAAAGACTGGAGCGGTGCTGCGGTCGCCGCGGCAGATGGGTTGAACAAGGCGGCGGGCACCTCAAAGCCGATGTGGGTGCCGATCGCGATCGGCCTCGGCGTCCTGGTGTTGATCGTCGTGCTGTTTCTCGTGTTCTATCGGGTGCGCCGCCGCCGGCGTGCACCACGGCGGGTCGACCCCGGCGATGGCCAGATCAGCGTGGGCGATTCGGCGGGGCAGGCGTTGTCCACCGCGCACACCAGATTGCGCCAAATCTCCGACTACGTCGCCCGGCATCACGACAGCGTCGGCGCCGGGGCGCTGGCCCGAGTCGACGAGGCGAAAGGACATTTCGCGGCGGCGCAAGCCAAGGAAGCAATCAACGCCGCTGAAGCAGTCGCCCACGCCAATCGGGCTTCGACGCTGGCCGCGCAGGCGCAAACGCTGGCGAACGCCGACGTGCTGGCGGCACACCGCCCACCACGAGGTCGGGGCTCCACATCCGCCCGATGATCGTTGCGCCAACCGCGGCGTCAGAAGCAGCCGCTCACATGAATCCGTCGGCCGCCTCCCACACAGACGTTGACCGGGGGCGGCGGTGGCGGCGGTGGCGGAAAGTCTTGCGGCAGCGGCGCATACGCCTCCGGCGGCGTCACATTGGCGTTGACCGTATCGGCGATGTTCGTGCACCCGCTCACGGAAACACGCCTGCCGACGCTTGCGCAGACGTCCGCGTTGGCCACGCCGGCGGGCTGCACGACGGCATAGATCTCTGGAATGGCGGCAAAGGCCAACGCCGCCAGCGCACCTGCAGTCCAAGACCGCACGTTCATCGGGATCTCCTTCCCATCACGGCTGCGCTCACGCGCACCGGAGGCGAATCGAGGGCGCTTGTGGGGCATGCTCGCACAGCCCGACGGTCAGGGAGTCGCGCCGACCTGCCCGAGTAGCGGTGTCCACTGGCAGCGTTGCCTGATGTCGGCCAGCGGTTGGCGAATGTTCTCGAGATCGGACTGCTCCTGCGGGTTGGCGTTGAAGTACTGCTGCACGTCCTCCCGAATCTGATCCTTGGGCTGATCCTGCAGGCCGGTGTAGAACCCGTTGAGGTCCGGATGGGTGTAGAGGTAGGTCGAGAGCGCCGCGGCCACGCCGGCCGCAACGCCGGCCATGTCGGCTGCCGTGCAGTTGGGGGGCCGGGGCGGCGGCTCGGCCACGGCGGTCCCCGCGGTCGCACATAGCAGGGTGCCGCTGAGCGCGCCGGCGCCGATCGCTCCGACCAGTAGCCGGCGCGTGAACAGATCTGCGAGGAACATGACTGGCTCCTTTATCCGGCGATGAACCTGGCCGGGACCGATGTCGGTTGCCGCCCGCTTCAAGCTGAGTCGAGCTGCAATTGGCATGGTGTCAACTCTGGCCACGCCGCGAGGGTCATTACTCGGGCCGAAAGTCACTACTAGGACGGCCAACCGTCAGCAGATTGCCTAATCGGCGTTCATGGGTGAGCGCACGACGCGAACGCCGTCGAAGACGAGTTTGTGGGCCGGCCGGCGCAGGGCCTCGATGGTGCCGTCCGCATGCGCGATGACTCCGCCGCCCGAGGGGATCCCGAGCCCGGCGGCCGCTCCGCCCAGCGATTCGATGGTCCGCGCCAGCCGTGCCCAACCGGCTCGCTCGTCGTGCGCGTCGACGACCAGGGGGACCAGACCGAACACGTCGAATAGCCCCGGCTCGGGGGATTGCGGTGCCTCGACCATCCCGTAACGCCCGAGGTGGACGGCGCCGGCCGAGATGCCCACCAGGACCGCCCCGCGGGCGTACCGGTCCAGGATGACGTCCCTCATGCCGGTTTCCTCGAACGTGTGCCAGCCGAGACGCGCGTCGCCGCCCGCGAGGACGATCAGCTGGGCGCCCTCGAGGAAGGCGCGGTCTGCGCGGTCGAACGACGAGTCGATCATGCGACGGTCGGTGATCCCGACGGCCTCCACCGCCGCCTCGAAGATGTCGTAGAACTCGGGGCGATCCCCGTTGGAGGCGCCAAGGTAGGCCGCGCTCGGCGGTGTGGCCCCGGCCAACCGCTCGACGGCTTCTTCGAGGAGCAGTCGGCCCCGCCGCCTCCAGAACAGCAGCTGGCTGTCCGCCAGCAGATAAAGCGGCTGATGTAGTGGGGCAATACTCATAACGGCCATCGTCGGTGGGGCGATTCAAAGCGTGGTCAAGACCGAGTAAACCCCCTATGTCCGGCCTTGACGATCAACGCCGCCCGTAGGGATCGCTCAGGTGAACGGTTAGGTTTGTATCCATGGGCAACGAAGGGGGTGGATCGGCGTTCACCTGGCAGGGCCGGCGCGAGCTGGTGAGCCAGATACACGAACAACTCGACGAGCTGGTGGCGGCTCGCGACCAGATGGAACAACTGGTGCGGGTCATCAGCGAAGTCGGTTCCGATCTCGACCTGGATGTGACGCTGCATCGCATCGTCACGGGCGCGATCGAGCTGACCGGCTCCCGCTACGCAGCCCTGGGCATCCGCGCTCCCGACGGCACCCTGGCCACTTTCGTCCGCGCCGGCATCGACGAGCAAACGGCGCGGCAACTCGGCGAATTGCCGGTGGGCGACGGTCTGCGCCTCGACGACGTGAGTGCCCATCCGCAGGCCGGCGAGCTGCAAGCCCACCATCCGCCGATGCGGGCGCTCCTGGGGTTGCCGATCACGGTGCGGGCGGCCGACTTCGGAAGCCTCTACCTGGTCGACGATCGCCCCGGCCGGGTGTTCACCGACTCCCAGGCCGCCGCCGTGCGGGCGCTGGCGATTGCGGCCGCGGCGGCCATCGACAACGCGCGGCTGTTCGAGCGGGAACGTGAGTCGGCCAAGTGGACGAAGGCCAGCCGCGAGATCACCACCGCGTTGCTGTCCGGCGACCCACAGACCGGGCCGTTGCAGCTGATCGTGAACCGGGCGCTGGAGTTGGCCGGAGCCGAGCAGGCCATCCTG
The DNA here is from genome assembly GCF_001667785.1 of Mycobacterium sp. E3247. Classification (NCBI taxonomy): domain Bacteria; kingdom Bacillati; phylum Actinomycetota; class Actinomycetes; order Mycobacteriales; family Mycobacteriaceae; genus Mycobacterium; species Mycobacterium sp. E3247. Next base: position 17,326 of record NZ_LZJG01000052.1, read on the forward strand.
CTGGTTCCCAAGGAGCCCGACCTGCCCGCCGAAGAGGTCAACACCCTCGTCGTCGCCGCGACGGCCGGGCGGTACTCCTCCGAGGTGATCGGTCGCCAGGTGCCGATGGACGGCTCCACCACCGGCGGTGTCGCGCGGCGAGGCCTGCCGTTGATCACCGATTCCTTCCAATACCCGATCGAGGGATTCACCGACGTCGGCGAACGCTCCGCGATCGTCATGCCGCTGATCGCCGACGGCGCGGTGCTCGGCGTCATCGCCGTCGCCCGCGACCCGCAGCAGTCCCCGTTCGGCAGCGACTACCTCGAACTGGTCAGCGACTTCGCCCGGCACGCGGCCATCGCCCTGGCGCTGGCGGCGGGTCGCGAACACGCGCTGAATCAGGAACTCGCGCAAGCCGACACCGTCGACGAGGCGATCAACGCCGCGGCCGAGGAGTTGCGCCGACTATGGCGGGCCCGTCGCGTCGTGGCGGTCACCTTCCCAACTCACGGCTCCTCGAACGAAACCGCTTACGCGACACCGCAAGTCGTATCGGTAGGCGAGTCCGCGCAGTGGGATGAACTGCCGCCCGCCACCCAACAGACGCTCAGCTCACTGCGAGACGGCGACCTCCTCACCCCCAGCACCGGGGACGCCGGGACGGCGGGCATCGCGCTGCAGCATCCCGAAGGCGTGCTCGTGGTGTGGATCGATCTGGCCGAGCGGCGGGCGTTCACCCTCGAGGACCAGACCCTGCTCACGGTCCTCGCGGGCCGCCTGGGCCAGGGCCTGCAGCGGGTCCATCAGGTCGACCAGCAGCGCGAAACCGCGCTGGCGCTGCAGCACGCGATCCTGGGCCCCGCCGATCTGCCGCACGGCTTCGCGGTGCGCTACCAGGCCGCCAGCCGGCCCCTACAGGTCGGCGGCGACTGGTACGACATCGTCGACCTGGACGACGGGCGCATCGCGATGGTCGTGGGCGACTGCGTCGGGCACGGCCTGGCCGCCGCCACCGTGATGGGCCAGGTGCGCAGCGCCTGTCGGGCGCTGCTGTTCGAAAACCCAAGCCCGGGCGCCGCTTTGGCCGGGATGGATCGCTTCGCGGCGCGGTTGCCCGGCGCCCAGTGCGCCACCGCCGTCTGCGCGGTGCTCAACCCGGAGACGGGGGAGCTGGTGTATTCCAGCGCCGGGCACCCGCCGCCCATCCTGGTCCACGCGGACGGCACCACGCAGATGCTCGACGACGGTCACACCATCGCGTTGGGGGTGCGTGCGGATTGGCCGCGCCCCGAGGGTCGGGTGATCCTGCCGGCGCGGGCGACCCTGCTGCTCTACACCGACGGGTTGGTCGAACGCCGCCGCACCGCGCTGGGACAGGGCATCTCCCGCGCCGCGACGCTGGTGCAGGACGGACGGAGCTCCACCCTCGACGACTTGGCGAATAACATCATGTCCGGTTTGGCTCCCGGCGGCGGCTATCAGGACGACGTCGTCCTGCTGCTCTACCGCCATCCCGCGCCGCTGGAGCTGACCTTCCCCGCCGACGTCAGCCACCTCGCCCCGGCCCGAACGGCGTTGCGCCACTGGTTGACTCGGACCCGGCTGGACCCAGAGCAGGCGATGAACGTGCTCGTCGCCGCCGGCGAGGCCGTCGCCAACGCCATCGAGCACGGTCATCGTGACAAACCCGAGGGCACGATCAGCCTCGGCGCGACCGCACTGGTGGACCAAGTGCAGTTGACGATCACCGACACCGGCACGTGGAAGCCCCCGCAGCCGGCCAGCTATCCATATCGGGGCCGGGGTATCGCCCTGATGCGGGGGCTCATGCACGACGTCACCATCGACCCCGACGCCGCCGGAACCACGGTCCGTCTATCCGCGAGGATCACATGATGCCCACGTCGCTCACCCTCGACACCGCGCGCCGCAACGACGGGGAACTGATGTTGGTCGCCGCGGGGGAGATCGACCTGAGCAACATCGACGCCTTCGTTCAAGCCCTCACCGCCGCCAGCGGCCAGGCCGCCGGGGGTGGCCCGCTCACCGTCGACCTCAGCGGCGTCGAGTACCTGGACAGCGCCGCCATCAACGCCCTGTTCGCCCACGCCAACCACATCAACCTGATCGCCCACCCGATCCTGATGCCCATCCTCACCATCAGCGGACTCACCGAACTCGTCGCCGTCGAGCCCGCCTCGCCCATCGCGGACGGCTGACGAGCCTCTCAGGTCTCAGGGATTTTCGGCGATCCAGGTGGTCGTGAAGCGCTGCAACGCCGGAATGCTCTCGGCCAGGTCGGCTTCCATCGACTTCTCGAGCTTGCGGCCCACCAGCGGGATTTTCACCGCCACCTGGACGGCAAACCGCAGTTGCGTGCCGTCGTCGGTCGGCGCCATCCGTGCTTCCGCACGGCCGGATCCCACGCCGCCTGAGGTCACCACCCTGATCTGCCCTCGGACCTCGCCGCCCCCGCTTGGTCGCCACGTCTCGCTGTGGACGATCTTGAGCTCGCCGGGGACGGCTTTGGCGATCAGCGTGGGCAGTAGCTGGCGAGACACGTGCTGGGTCGCGCGAACCGCCACCGTGCCGTCGGCGTCGACGACCAGTGAATCCAGGGTCGTGGGAGCATCGCTGACCCGAAGGCGGGCCAGCCAATAGTCCTCGCGGCCGAACGTCGCGTGGATCTGCTCCACGCTCACCGGCGACTCGATCAGGATGTCGAAGGAACGCGACATGGCATCGATTCTTCCAAAATGGGACGGGTCCTGGCTGCGACGCCTGCCACACCCAAGCCATGTTTCGAACGTACGTGCGATGGCTATTCCCCTGCGCGGAGGTGGAAGACATGACTGACGACACGCAACAGGCGCCCGGCGAAAATCCCGAGAAGGACCCGTCCCAGTGGGTGACGGGCGACGAGCCGATGACCGGTCCCCAGCGGAGCTACGTGCACACCCTGGCCCAGGAAGCCAAGCGCGAGGTGCCCGACGACATGACCAAGGCCCAGGCGTCGGAGCTCATCGACGAGCTGCAGCAAGAAACGGGCCGCGGCAACTGACTAGCCGGCGGGCCGGCTCCGGATCGTCGGCGGCGTCGGCGTACCGGGCCGGCCCGCCTTGCGGGCGAGGTCGCCGAACCTGACGCTGACGCGTTGAAACCCCTTGACCTGTTCGGCTTTTGCCTTCTTGGTGTACGTCTTGCGGTCGGCCGGTGTGAGTTCCGCGTCATCGGTGAACGGCGTGAGCAAGGCGCGCGGGTAAAGCCGTTCCACCAGAACGACATTGATTTCGGCGCACAAAACCAGTGTTGACGAGATGAGAAACAGGAAGGCCAACAATCCCAGCACCAAAGCGAAGACGCTGTTGGTGGCGCTGGCCGTCTTCACCGTGTGCCGGATGTAACCGGCTCCGCCCCACTGCAATACCTGCCAGATCACAGCTGCCGCAAGCGCTCCGGGCAATACCTGGCGATAGGTGAGCCCCCGGGCGGTGGTCACCCGGAAGGCCACGAGGCAGATCAGTGCGTTGATTCCTACGGCGACCATTGCGACGCCGATCTTTCCGAATACGCCCAGCGCCCCGGTGGCCTGGCCGGCCGCGGACAGGGCGGTGGCGGCCAGGGCGGCCGAGCCGAGGACCAATAAGAGAAGCAGGCTGCGCGCGCGGGAGCGCAACGGGTCGGGACGCTTGTTCCTCGGTACGGCCCATACCGAGTCCATCGCATTCTGCACGGCCTGACCGACGCCCAGACCACCGTAAAGCGCACCTGCGATGCCGACGACCACGGCGACGGTGCCGCCGCTGAGGCCTGCGGGCTCATGCAACTGGTTGCCGATGACGGGGAATTGGCTCAAGGTGCTGTGCAGCACCTGTTGCTGCAGATCCGGGCGCCCGGCGAGGATCAGCCCGAGGCCCGTCGTCAACAGCAAGAGCAGGGGGAACAGCGACACGAAGCCGTAGTAGGTGATCAATGCGGCCAGATATCCGCCTTGGTCGTCGAGGTATTTGTAAACGACGGCGATCACCACGCCCGCGGCGCGGTTTCGTCGCTGCAGCCTGTCCAGCCAGCCGACCATCTCGTGCTCACTTCGTCGCAGCGGAAGCGGATCCCCCCCGATGGGATTGCCAGGTGATACCCGAATTCGGCGACGGTCAACCGTGGGTCAGTTCGCCGCCGGATTCCCTGCGAGGATGGGGTGATGGCCGACGATGTGAAGCGCTCCGAGCGCGAATTCAACGAGCGCAACATCGAGGAGTTCCGCCGCAACGGCGGCAAGGTCGGCGGACAGTTCGAGGGCTTTCCGTTGCTGCTGTTGACCTCGACCGGTGCGCGCAGCGGTGCGCAGCGAGTGAATCCCGTCGCCTACTTCGACGTGGACGGCAGGATCTACATCGTCGGGTCCGCCGCGGGCCGGGACAACAACCCCGCATGGGTGCACAACATCCGCGCCAACCCATGGGTGACTGTGGAGATCGGCTCGCGGGCCCCCAAGCCGGCGACCGTGCGTGAATTGCCGCCCGACGAGCGCGATTCCGTGTATCGGATCGTCGTCGAGCGCGCGCCGGGGTTCGGCGAGTACCAGGAGCGCACCGACCGGCTCATCCCGGTGTTCGAACTGGTTACCGAATAACAGCACCGCCAGTGGGTCGCCTGTCGCAAAATGACCGACATGAGCATCGCGGCGATGAAGCACCTGTTACGGGGTTGGGCTTTCGGCGCCTTCGCGCTCGCTTTGACGGCATCGCCGGCAATCGCGATTTCCGCGCCGGCCATCAGCCGCGCCGACCCGAATTGCGCTGAAGGGTTCGTGTGGAGCGTTGACTTGCATCAATGCGTTCCCGCGGTCCCCGCCGTGAACGGGCCCGGCGGGCCGGGTGGACCAGGTGGTCCCGGCGGGCCGGGTGGACCTGGTGGTCCCGGCGGGCCGGGTGGGCCTGGCGGCCCCGGCCCCCGGTAGGACCCACAACCACGCCCCGGGCCCGCGGCGACCTGCCGCGAAACACGCGGGAACCTACAGCCCCTCGCGGTCGTTATAGTGGCTAAGTATCGCTTCACTCCGAGGGGGAAACAGGCGCATGCCACGCACAGACAACGACTCGTGGGACTTGGCCACCAGCGTCGGCGCGACGGCCACCATGGTGGCCGCGGCCCGGGCGATCGCCACCAAGGCCGACACTCCGCTGATCGAGGACCGGTTCGCCGAGCCGCTGGTTCGCGCCGTCGGCGTGGACTTCTTCACACGATGGGTCGACGGTGACCTCGACGCCGCCGACGTCGACGACCACGACTCCGGGTGGAAACTCGAGCACATGCCCGCGGCCATGGCCGCTCGTACCCGGTTCTTCGACGCGTTCTTTCGCGAGGCGGCGCAGGCGGGCATCCGTCAGGCCGTCATCCTGGCGTCCGGCCTGGACGCGCGCGCTTACCGGTTGTCGTGGCCGGCCGACATGACGGTGTTCGAGATCGACCAGCCGGAGGTGATCGAATTCAAGACCACCACACTGGCGAAGCTGGGCGCCGCCCCGCAGGCCGACCTGCGCACGGTCGCGATTGACCTGCGACGCGATTGGCCGAAAGCGTTGGTGGAAGCGGGTTTCGACAAGAGCCGCCCGACGGCCTGGATCGCGGAAGGCCTTTTCGGGTACTTGCCGCCGGACGCGCAGGATCGCTTGCTCGACAACATCTCCGCGCTGAGCGCCGAGGGTAGCAGGCTGGCCGTGGAAGCCATCCCGGACCGGCCACAACAGGACGTCGAGAAGGCACGGGAGATGATGCGCAGGGCCACCGCCAAGTGGCGCGACCACGGCTTCGAGTTGGATTGGGAGGAGCTGGGTTTCGAGGGCGAGCGCAACGACGTTGCCGAATATCTGAAGAACCTGGGGTGGCGGACGGTCGGCACCAAGATGAGCGAGCTGTTGGCCGGCAGCGGGCTCGCCGCGATTCCGCAAACCAACGACTCGGTGTCGGTCGCCGACACCATCTACTACAGCTCCGTGCTGGGCAAATGACGGCACCGAGTAGGCGGGGGCTCAACGACACCGTCACGCGGCTGTGGAGCTTTCTGGCCCCGGCGTACGATCTGCCGTTCCTCCAGCGGTGGGTTTACCGCCCGCCTCACGATGAGGTGATTGCGCAGCTGCGCGCTCATCGGGCCCGCAAGATCGCCGACATCGCCTGCGGCACCGGCATTCTCAGTGACCGGATCGCCCGAGAGCTCGTGCCCGACGAGATCTTCGGTGTCGACATGTCCGACGGCATGCTCGCCCGCGCCCGCGCGAGGACGGACCGGGTGCGGTGGCTGCGCGGTCCGGCTGAACAGTTGCCGTTCGACGACGGCGCGCTCGACGCGGTGGTGACCACCTCGGCGTTCCACTTCTTCGATCAGCCGGCGGCGTTGCGCGAATTCCACCGCGTCCTGGCGCCGGGCGGGTTGGTGGCCGTCGCGGCCTTGAGCGCCCGGCAACCGCTGCTGCAAGCACCCTCGGCCAACAGATGGAAGCCGCAGCACAATGCGTCGCCGGGGGAGATGCGCGCGTTGTTCGAGGGTGCCGGGTTTGCAATCAGCGATCAGCATCGCGTTCGGCGACCGATGTGGACGCAGGTCATTCCCGACCTGATTACGGTCGGCACCAAGAGCTGATCGATCGTCAGGCGGCGAACTTGCTCACGACCCGCGGAGCCGGCCGCGAGAAATGCTCGCACTGACCGGCGTGCACGACGCGCGAGGGCCGGTAAGCGGGCAGCGGGCGGGCGACGGTGACTTCACATCGAGCCAAACGCTGCTGCCCGGGCGCAGCCGCTCGTTCGATGAAGTCGGCGGCGATCCACCCCGCGGCGAATATCGCCAACGCGACACCGAACTGAAGCGGCGATCCGGCGGCAAGCGCGGCCAATGCGCAGATTCCCGATACCACGGCGACAACAACCGTGCCCGCGTAGAGCGGGCTCACGCGAAGTTCTGGCGAGGTCATCGCGCCTCCTGTCCGGTCAATTGCTCAGCTTTGAGCCCAATCCGTGACCTCGATGTTTCGCTATCGAGACACGTCAAACGAGGGTCATACGGCATCTATGGCATGGCGTAGGGCCCCCGCCCAAAGGCCAAAGGTCCCACCTGAGCAACCACCGCACGCGTCGCCCCGGCGGCCTGGCACGTTCATCGGACGGCAGCACAGCGCCCGCCTCGCCAAGTGGCGAAGCGGGCGCTGTGGTCACTGCTGTTTACAGCGGAATCCAGACTCCGAAGAACCAGAACCCCCACTGGTGGAATCCGTCATCCCACATGGGCGTCTCCTGGTAACCCCAGTAGTTGATCGGGCCGTATCCCCATTGCCCGCCAGGCGGCGGGAGTGGCCTGTCCCAATCGGGTCGCGGCGGCTCGCCGGGCCCCCAGGGTGCCGGCCCGTCACCCCAAGGTGCGCCGCGGAAGTAGCCACGCTGCGGGTCTCCGTGCCACGGGCCGCCCGGCCCACCGGGTCCGCCGGGACCCCCAGGCCCGCCCGGGTGATCGGGTCCACCGGGACCCCCAGGCCCGCCCGGGTGATCGGGTCCACCGGGTCCGCCCGGTCCGCCCGGATGATCGGGACCGCCGGGTCCGCCGGGTCCGCCCTGGGGGCCGCCGGGGTGACCGGGGCCACCCGGTCCGCCCGGACCACCGGGTCCGCCCGGACCACCGGGACCGCCGGGGCCGCCCGGATCACCCGGTGCGTTCGGTGGATGGATACCTCCGGGTGCCGGCCCGCCGTGACTGCCGGCCGGGCCGGGCGGCGCACCCGGAGCGGCGTTGGCCGCACCGGCACCCATACCCAGCGCGGCGGCTCCCAGAGCGCCGGCGACGGTGATCCCCCCGAGTATTTGCTTAAGTTTCATAGTCCTTCACCTGTCTATCGGCTGGTGAACTCCTCAGAATCCCCCCTTACCCGACCGACCCTAGATAGCTTCCCTATGCAACGGCTGTGAGTGGTCCATGCAGAACCTCTGGGGCGCGCCGACCTGCGTGTTGACGTGGCGAAAGGGGGGCGGACGGCGCCGGGAACCGCGAGAGATAAACCACGGCGACTTGTGACGGCGAGTCGTCGCAGACGTTTATGTGTCGCGAATCGACGCCGGCCCGCCGCGGCCACCTTCGGGCAAAACGCCGCGGCCGAGACGTCGTCACTGCTTTGGCAAGGCTACGTATGCTAGTCCGCCGGCGTGGCGGCGTATATCGTTGCGGCCGTGTCGAGTCCGTCGCATCCGCATCCCGCCGAACCGCATCAGGGCTCGGTCTCATCGAAGTTGAACTGGTTGCGCGCCGGAGTGCTGGGCGCCAATGACGGAATCGTCTCCACGGCGGGCATCGTGGTGGGCGTTGCCGCCGCGACGATAGAACGCGCCCCGGTATTGACCGCCGGCAGCGCCGGACTGGTCGCCGGGGCGGTGTCGATGGCGCTGGGCGAATACGTGTCGGTCAGCACCCAGCGTGACACCGAGAAGGCGCTGTTGCACAAGGAGCGCCAAGAACTGCGCGACGATCCTGCCGCCGAGTTGGACGAGCTCGCCGCCCTCTACGAGGCGAAAGGCCTGAGTGCGGCCACCGCCCGCACCGTCGCCGAGGAGCTGACCGACCACAATCCGCTGCTCGCCCACGCCGAAGTCGAACTCGGTATCAATCCCGATGAGCTCACCAACCCGTGGCAGGCGGCGTCGTCGTCGGCGCTGTCGTTCGCGGTCGGCGCCCTGCTGCCGCTGATCGCCATCCTGGCGCCGCCGGCGGCGTGGCGAATCCCGGTCACCGTCGCGGCCGTACTCGCCGCGCTGGTGATGACCGGGGCGGTGTCGGCCCGTTTGGGTGGGGCGCCCAGGGGCCCGGCCGTGCTGCGCAACGTCATCGGGGGCGGCCTCGCGCTGTCGATCACCTACGCGATCGGCCACCTGGTGGGCGCCGCGATCGCCTGACGCGCGCCAACGCCGTTGCTCGGCTACACAATTGACCCGCAACAGGTCGGCCCGTTGAGACTGGCGAGCAAACTGTAATATCTACTGTTGCCATCCTCACACGAGGGATCCATCTCTGGGCGGAGCGTCGTGCATTGACCGAGACCAATGTCGTGCCGGATGACGTTGCTGCAGCGGCGCAGGCGCCGTACTTCTCGCGCGACGAAAGCCGTTTCGTGCCAAATCAGATCGCCCGCGGTGGGTGGGGTCCATCGCTCAGCGGGCATGTGGTTGGTGGCCTGCTGGGCTGGGCGCTCGAACGCGCGGTCGATGACCCGGAACTGCAACCCGCCCGGCTGACCGTCGACCTTCCCGCACCGGTCGCGCTGGAACCCATGAAGGTGCACACCACCGTGCACCACGACCGTCGGCGCCTGCGGCTCGTCGAGGCCGTCGTCACCCAGCGTGACGCCCCGGTCGCGCGGGGGAGTGCGCTGTTCCTGCGCCGCGGCCCCCAGCCGGAGGGGCAGGTGTGGTCGCCGCAACCGCAGATGCCGCCGCTGCCCCTCGAGGACGGCGCCCAACCCACGCTCTTCATGCGCACCTACGGCTGGGGCACCGAACTGCAGAATCGCGACCCCGACTGGGACGACACCTCGGGCCCGAAATATACCTGGCTGTACGAGACACGTTCGCTCATCGACGGCGAACCGCTCACCCCCTTCACCCGCGCCGCCATGGCGGCCGATATCACGGCGTCCCTTGCCAATTGGGGCACGAACGGCTTGCAGTTCATCAACGTCGACTACACGCTCACGCTGAGCCGGCTGCCGGAAGGCCCGCACATCGGCATGGCCTCCCTGACCCATAACAGCCACGACGGGGTGGCCACCGGGTCGGCCGTCCTCGTCGACCGCACAGGTCCCATCGGCAGTGGCGTGTCGGTCGCGATAGCGCACTCCGGATTCCGCCCGACGCAGGTCAATCCGACGAACGAATGAGCATCGGAAGCGGCGTCACCTACTGGACGTTGATCGCCGACGCGGCGAAGACGGCATCGCCGCGGCCGTTGCTCGCCGACGACCAGGGGCGCCGCCTGACCGCACGTCAGTTCCACGACGCCGCCTGTGCGACGGCCGCCGCGTTCGCCGAACGCGGGATCGGCGCGGGAACGGTCGTCTCGTGGCAGCTGCCCACCACGCTCGAAACCATGGTCGTGATGGCCGCGCTGGCCCGGCTCGGCGCGGTGCAAAACCCGATCATCCCGATATTGCGGGAACGCGAGGTCGGCTTCATCACCGAGCAGCTTTCGTCGGAATACCTTGTGGTGCCCGAGGTTTGGCGCGGCTTCGGGCACGGCGCGCTGGCGCGCGACCTGGCCGCGGCCCGCGGCTTCCAGGTGATCACGCTCGACTTGGCGACGCCGCCGGTGGGCGCCGAGCTCCGGCTGCCGCGCGCAGGAACCGATGCGCTCGCGTCCCCGCCCGCTTCGGCCGGCGACCCGCGATGGATCTACTACTCGTCGGGAACCACCGCGGCGCCCAAAGGGATCCGGCATACCGACGCATCGGTGATCGCCGGTGCGATGGCTCTGGTCGGCGCGGTCGGCATCACCGACAGCGACGTTGATCCCATCGCGTTTCCGGTCGCGCACATCGGCGGGGCGGTGATGCTGGCAGCAGCGCTGCAAACCGGCATGCGGTTGGCACTGTTCGAGGTATTCGACCCCGCGACCACACCGTTTTCCATCGCGGCGCACAACCCGACGTTTCTGGGCACGGCCACGCCGTTCTTCGTCGGCTTCCTCGCGGCCCAGCGAGCCCACGGCGACCGGCCGCTGTTCCCCTTCCTCCGCGGCTGCCTGGCCGGCGGTGCGCCCATCACCGCCGAACTGGGCCGCCAGGTCCGAGAAGCCTTCGACCTGCCCGGCATCGCCAACGCGTGGGGCCTCACCGAGTTCCCCGTGGCGGCTTCCCCGTCGCTCACCGCCTCACCCGACTCGCTCGACCACACCGTCGGCACGCCGACGGCCGGGGTCAAGGTCCGGGTGGTCGGCGCCGACGAAACCGAACTGACCACCGGGCAGGAAGGTGAGTTGCGGCTCAAGGGACCCCAGTGCTTCCTGGGCTACGCCGACCCCGCTCTCGACGTCGACGCGTTCGACCACGACGGCTGGCTTCGCACAGGCGATCTCGGCCTGGTCGACGAGGAGGGAAATGTGCGCGTGACGGGGCGCATCAAGGATGCGATCATTCGCAACGCGGAGAACGTCTCGGCCCTCGAAGTCGAGAATGTGCTGGCCACCCATCCCTCGGTCGCCGACGTCGCGGTCATCGGCGTCCCGGACCCGCGTACCGGCGAACGCGTATGCGCGGTGGTGGTACCCGCGACCGAAGAGGTGTCACTGGAATCGCTGGTGCGGCACTGTCATTCGAGCGGGTTGAGCCGCTACAAGCATCCCGAGCGCCTGGTGATCGTCGATGCGCTGCCGCGCAACCAGTTCGGCAAGGTCATCAAGAAGGACCTTCGCCAAGCTTTCGGGTGAAGCCAGGGGCGCTATAGCCCCTTTGGCGCTTCGCGGACGGCCTGGACCGCCGCAGCGTCGCCGTCGAATTCCACTTGCGCGGCTCGCCCCACCGAGAACAGCAACAGCTCCTCGGGTGCACCGGTCACCGTGACGGCGGGGCCGCGTCCCGCCGTGAGTAGGGTCTTGCCCTCTGGGGTGCGCAACGCCACCCGGCCCGGCAGCTTGGCCAGCGTGAGCCGCGCCATCAGGGGCAGGGTGCGGCGCAGCCTGGCGCTCAGCTCGGGTTCGAGGGCGCGCGGCTGCCAGCCCGGCTGTGCCCGCCGCACGTCCTCGTGGTGGATGAACATCTCGGCAACATTGGCGACCGGATCGAGCAGCTTGAACGGCGAGTAGACCGGCGGACCGGACGCCACCTTGTCGACCAGCTCGTCCCACCCCTGCTCGGCCACTTGGTTCTGCACCTTCTCGGTGTGCGACGCGAAGAACGGGATCAAGATGCCCGGAGCGGCGTCGGGCCGATACTCCCGGATCACGAGGTGGGCGGCCAGGTCGCGCGTCTTCCACCCTTCGCACAGCGTCGGCGCCTTCGGTCCCACGGCGCGCATGGTCTGCACGAGGGCGGCTCGTTCGCGTTGAGCAACAGACATGTCCTCAGCCTAGAGGCCGGGAGGACGAGGGCGAACCCCCAAGCGCCTGCGCTTCGCAACTCGGTAAATTTGACTCGTCAACGTCCCCGCAGGGGACCTGGGAAGAGACGTAGGGAATGTCATGAACGCGCGTGTCGAGCAGCTGGAGTTTCAGGCGGAAGCACGGCAACTGCTGGACCTGATGGTCCACTCCGTCTACTCCAACAAGGATTCGTTTCTGCGGGAGCTGATCTCGAACGCTTCCGACGCACTGGACAAGCTGCGGCTGGAAGCATTCCGAAACAAGGACCTCAACGTCGACACCTCCGACCTGCACATCGACATCGAGGTCGACAAAGATGCAAGGACGCTCACCATCCGCGACAACGGCATCGGGATGACGCGTGACGAGGTGATCAACCTGATCGGCACGCTGGCCAAGTCGGGCACCGCCGAGCTGCGTCAGCAGCTGAGGGAGGCCAAGAACGAGGCCGCCTCCGAGGAACTGATCGGCCAGTTCGGCATCGGCTTCTACTCCAGCTTCATGGTCGCCGACAAGGTCGAGCTGCTCACCCGCAAGGCCGGCGAGAGCGAAGCCACCCGGTGGGAATCGAGCGGCGAGGGCACCTACACCATCGAAGCCGTCGACGGCGCTCCGCAGGGGACGTCGGTCACCTTGCACCTCAAGCCCGAAGACACCGAGGACGAGCTGCACGACTACACCTCGGAATGGAAGATCCGGGGCCTGGTCAAGAAGTACTCCGACTTCATCGCGTGGCCGATCCGGATGGAGGTCGAGCGGCGGACGCCGGCGACCTCGGACGAAGAGGGGGAGAGCGGCGAGGAGACCGTCACGCTCGAAACCGAGACCCTCAACTCGATGAAGGCGCTGTGGGCCCGGCCCAAGGAAGAGGTCTCCGAGGAGGAGTACAAGGAGTTCTACAAGCACATCGCGCATGCCTGGGACGACCCGCTCGAGATCATCGCGATGAAGGCCGAGGGCACCTTCGAATACCAGGCGTTGCTGTTCATCCCGTCCCACGCCCCGTTCGACCTGTTCAACCGCGACGCTCAGACCGGGATCCAGCTCTACGTCAAGCGGGTGTTCATCATGGGCGACTGCGACCAGCTCATGCCCGAATACCTGCGCTTCGTCAAGGGCGTCGTGGACGCACAGGACATGTCGCTCAACGTGTCCCGCGAAATCCTGCAGCAGGATCGGCAGATCAAGGCCATCCGCCGGCGGCTCACCAAGAAGGTCCTCTCCACCATCAAGGAGCTGCAGGCCGAGCGGCCCGACGACTACCGCACTTTGTGGACCCAGTTCGGGCGGGTCGTCAAAGAGGGGTTGCTGTCGGACTTCGACAACCGCGAGACCTTGCTGCAGATCTCGTCGTTCGCCTCGACGCACAGCGAGGAGGAGCCGACCACCCTCGCCGAGTACGTGCAGCGCATGAAGGAGGGTCAGGAGCAGATCTTCTTCGCGACGGGGGAGACGCGCCAACAGATCCTGAAATCGCCCCACCTGGAGGCGTTCAAAGCCAAGGGCTACGAGGTCTTGTTGCTCACCGACCCGGTCGACGAGGTCTGGGTGGGAACGGTGACCGAGTTCGAGGGCAAACCGCTGCAGTCGGTCGCCAAGGGTGAGGTGGACCTCAGTTCCGAGGGCGACGAGAGCGAAGCGGAGCGCGAGGAGCAGCAGAAGGAGTTCGCCGACCTCCTGAACTGGATGAAGGAGACGTTAAGCGAACATGTCAAGGAGGTACGACTTTCCAGTCGCCTGACCGACTCGCCGGCCTGCCTGATCACCGACGTCTTCGGCATCACCCCTGCCCTCGCCCGGATGTACCGTGCCTCCGGGCAGGACATCCCGGTGGGCAAGCGGATTCTCGAGCTCAATCCGAACCATCCGCTGGTGACAGGGCTCCGCGCGGCGCAACAGCAGGCGGCCGGCGAGGCGGAACTTGCCCAAGTCGCCGAGACGGCCGAATTGCTCTATGGCACAGCACTTCTCGCTGAAGGTGGCGCGCTCGAGGACCCGGCGCGGTTCGCCGAGCTGCTCGCCGACCGGTTGGCCCGCACCGTCTAGCCCGGGATTTGCCAGAGTTGCCGTAGGAGCGTTCGCGTTCGGCTTTGCCCGCAAATCGGCGATTAGCCGATTGAAAAGTCGCTGGCAGGGATAATCACATCCCATGGTTGAGTTTCGCGTTATCGACCCACGTGGCCGGGTCGTCGCGACGAGGGATTTTGCCAGCGCAGAGTCCGCGCACGCATGGTTCATCCATTCGATCGGCGGCAGTACCGAGCTGGGTTGGCGCATGGAAGTCAACGACGACGGCCAGTGGGCTCAGTTTGACGACACTCAGGGCTTCACCGCACCGGTGAGCCACCGTCCCCCAAAGCGCTAATCGTTTACCGGGCCCGCGCTTCAGCCGGGCCCGATCACGAAGCAGCGGCCGGTGGCGCTGCTGAACAGGACTTCTTGCACTGTGGACGGCGCGGCGTTGGGGAACCCGAAGCGGTGCACCTGTTGGCCGGGGTCGATGTCGGCGTCCTGTGACTCGGTGGTGCCGTCCTTCTTGCGCACGAGCGCCGTGATCTTTTCCGGGCCGGACGGGTTCTTCGGGTCGCGGAAATACCAGACCTCGATGCCGGACCCGGTGTCGTCGGCGCGCCAGCCGTCGGCGTAGTAGCACGCCGGATTCCCCTCGGCGTCGGGTGGCGGTGGCGGACAGATGGACAACCCGACGCAGGTCGGCGTGGTCGTGGCCGTGGGGGATTCCGCCGGGCCGTGCGGCGCGCTCGAACTGCTGGACGCTACCGGTTTGGTCACGCTCGAGCTCGAGGGGCTGGGCGGCGCGGCGTGCTGGGCCCCGCACGCCAGGAGGCCGGCACATCCCATCGAGACGACGGCGATCAATCGCGCGGCTGGCACAGACATCGAGGCGCCAACGTTATTGGGTCGTCGTGGTCGACGGTGCGGCCTGAACCAGGGGAGGGAGGGCAATCCCCATTGCGATTGCTCCAGCCATGATCAATCCACGAAGCATGTTCGCGAGCCTCCTGTTAACGAAACGGCGGTGGTTGCTGCTGACTACCGAGCTAACACCGTGAAGTGGCCGCCCAGCAAGGGGCGGCCGTCGTGCCGCGGCCAACGCACCGCTGGGCCCCACGTAGGCTTCGAGGAATGCACGTCGACGCGATGACGGTCCCCCAGCCGCTGCAGCAGATCGGCGACCTGGCCCGGCGAACGCAATCCGCGGGGTTCTCGGGCCTGTTGTTCACCGAGACGGGCCGGACGGCCTACCTCAACGCCGCCGTCGCGTCCCAGGCCGCGCCGGGTCTCGAGCTGTCCACGGGGGTGGCCGTGGCCTTTCCGCGCAGTCCCTTCATCACTGCCGCCACGGCCTGGGAGCTTCAGGAAGCGACCGGCGGGAACTTCCGGCTGGGCCTGGGCACCCAGGTACGCACCCACGTCGTCCGGCGCTACGGAGTGGCGTTCGAGCGGCCGGGCCCGCGGCTGCGCGACTACTTGTTCGCCGTCAAGGCGTGCTTTGCGGCGTTTCGTAGCGGGACGCTTGAGCACCACGGCGACTTCTACGACCTCGACTTCATCACCCCGCAATGGAGCCCGGGCCCGATCGCGACGCCCGATCCGAAAGTCGATATCGCAGCGGTCAACCCGTGGATGCTGCGGATGGCCGGCGAAGTGGCCGACGGGGTGCACGTGCATCCGATCGGCGAGCCGGGCTACATCGACCGCCACGTCCTGCCCAGCATCGCCGAAGGGGCGGCGAAAGCCGGCCGCTCGCCGTCGGACCTCGCAGTGATCGTGCCGGTGATGACCATCGTCGGCGACACCGACGAAGAGCGCGACAAACAACGAGAAGCGGTGCGCGCCAGCATGGCCTTCTACGGCAGCACACCCAACTACGCGTTCATCTGGGACCAGGCGGGGTTCGAGGGCACGACGGCCCGGATCCGGGAAAAGCAGAAGGCCGGGGACTTTGCCGGGATGGCGGCCCAGGTCAGCGACGATCACATCGCCGCCTTCGCCACCGAGTCGACGTGGGACGGGTTGGCGGGCGCGCTGACGGACAAATATGCCGGAAAGGCCACGCGCCTGGTCCTTTACAACGCCGTGGGCGACCCGGAGCGCTTCGAGCGGTACGGCGAGGTGGCCCGCCGGATACGCGACGCGGTCAGTGGCTGAGCTGGATTGCCTTGACCACCAACAGCAGTGCGCCGATCACCAGGTAGCCGCGCAGCGCGATCATCCCGAGCCGGGTGCCCGGGGACCAGACGACCGGCTCCAGCAGGGTCAACGGTGGCATGCGCCAGGCGTTGCGGTCCACGCCGCGCGCTGGCAGCTGGGGGGTGGGGAGCGCCGGTTGGCGTCGGGCCATCAAGCGCAGCACCGGTATGGCGGCAACGGCGAGAAGGACCAGGGACAGAGCCAGGTAGCCGGCCACCGCGACGACGTCGAGTTTGGGAAACAGCGTGGTGGCCATCAGGATTCCCGACAGCAGCAACAGCGTGCCGACGATCAGCCCGGCGACCCAGTTGAGCCAGGGTCGATTGACCCACGGCCCCAACACTTGTGGGTCGTTGCACAGCAGCAGCAAGAAGACGCTGGCGCTCGGTAGCAGCAGGCCGGCCAGGGCCTGAACCGCGGTGGTGATCAACCCGAGTGGCGCGCCGGGGATGAGCACGATGGCCGCGGCCAACGCCACCATCGCGGTGTAGGACAGGTAGAACTGTTTGGCGTCGGCGAATCCGCGGTGCAGCGAGTGCTTCAGGCCGAACACGTCGCCGAAGGCGTAGCTGGTGGCCAGCGTCACCGCCGCGGCGCCGATGATCGAGGCGTCCATCAAGACGATCGCGA
This sequence comes from Mycobacterium sp. E3247, assembly GCF_001667785.1. Taxonomy (NCBI): domain Bacteria; kingdom Bacillati; phylum Actinomycetota; class Actinomycetes; order Mycobacteriales; family Mycobacteriaceae; genus Mycobacterium; species Mycobacterium sp. E3247. The sequence continues at coordinate 34,262 of NZ_LZJG01000052.1, forward strand.
AGATCGAGCCGAGCGCGCCGCGCTGTTGGCCGAGCAGGTGCGCCGTCGCGCCGGCGTCGGTGAAACCGCCGACGGTGTTGGTGGAGCGCGCCGCCCATTCGCCAGTCATCACCAGGGCCGCCGCGCCGATGACGACGACGAAGGCGCCCAGCACGGTGTCGGCGCGCTCGTAGCCGATGAATCGCGGCGTGATGCGTTTGTCGACGACGTTGGACTGCTGGAAGAACAACTGCCAGGGGGCCACGGTGGTGCCGACGATGGCGATGATGAGCAGCACCGCGTCCGAACTCACCCCGCCCGAGATGCTGGGCATCACAAAGGACTTGGCGGCCTGACCCCACTGCGGATGGGACATCAGCAGCATCGGGATCTGCAGCAGGGTGATCGCGATGAAGATGAACATCGCGCGCTCCCAACGACGGAAGCTGCCGCTTGCCATGATCGCCACCAGCGCCACCGCCGAGATCGGCACCACGACGTATTTGGAGACGCCGATGTATTCGGCGGCCAGCGAGATGCCGATGAACTCGGTGACGATCGTGAGGAAGTTGAGCAGGAAAAGGTCCCCGACCGAGAACCAGCCCCAGCCACGGCCGAACCGTTCGTTGATCAGCCGGGCGTGTCCGACGCCGGTGACCGCGCCGAGCCGGACCACCATTTCCTGATTGACGATGAGCACCGGCACCAGCAGCAGCAGCACCCACAGCAGGGAGTAGCCGTAGTTCTGACCCGCCTGGGCGTAGGTCGCCACGCCGCCGGCGTCGTTGTCGCCGACCATGACGATGATTCCCGGGCCGACGATCGCGAGCAGGGTCAGCAGCCGCGTCTTCCAGGTGCGGGGGTGCTCGGTCTCGCCGACGCTGATCCGTCCGAACGCGCCCTCGATGTCACCCAGGTGCGCGGTGTCGAGCACCGCGCTACGGGCCGTCTCCTCGCTACCCGTGGTCACAGCCCGTTACCTCCCGGCGCGCGCGTGTGCTGGTCGCCGGGTTGGGTGGGCTCGCGGACGGGACGCGGCGCGGGTTCGCGCCGCCGCCAGTCCTCGGGGATGGTGGCCTCCAGCACGTCGTCGACGGTGACCACCCCGAGCACGCGGTCCTGGTCGTCGACGACCGGGATGGAATAGAGATTGAAGTCGGCCATCAACAGCGCGACGTCGGTCAGGTCGGCGTCGGCGGTGACCCGCACGGGATCCGAATCCATCAGTCCCTCAAGGGTTTCACCGGCGGCAGCCTGCAGCAGCGTGATCACCGAGACCACACCGTCGAGCCGCCCGTCCTCGCCGAGGACGTGCACTTTGATGAGCGCCTCCGGCTGGATGGTGTGGGCGGTGGCGAGCAACCTCAACGCTTCCGCCGCCGTGCTGGTCGCGGCGCAGGAGACGAAGTCGACGTTCATCAGCCCGCCGGCACTCTCGGGGTTGAACCCCATCAAGGTGATGACCTTGGTGCGCTGGGGGCCGGGCATCAGTTCTAGTACCCGTCGCCGCCGCGACTGGCGCAGATCGGCGATCGCGTCGGCGGCGTCGTCTGCGCGCATCCGGCCGAGCAGCCCGGCGACCTCGTTGTCGGGCATGCCATCGAGAAGGCGGCTTGCCTTTTCCGGCTCCAGCTCTTCGAACACGTCCGCTTCGAGTTCGGGGTCGCTGCGCACGCGGTCGAGGATCTCGCCGCCCTCGGCCTTGTCCGCCTCCTCGAGAAGATCGGCGATCTCGGCGGCTTTGAACTCGCCGAAGCGATCCGACAAGCGCCGCACGGCGTCCGAGCGAGCGTCGCCGATCAGCGGTTCGAATGCCTTCCAATCGCGAGCGGCGTGCCCACCGGACTGCTTGATCAGCCCGAACAACCGTGGCGGCCGTCGGGTGTCCACGCGCGTCAGCATCCACCCGGCGCCGGTATCTTCCAGCTCCACGTCGTACGCCCGGATCAGCTCCACGTTGGCGACGTCGATCAGCCGGTGGCCCAACACATCGGCGCGCAACAGCACCTCACCGTCGCGGCGCTCGAAGCCGCGGAGGTCAACCTTGTTCTTGGTCAACAGAACTCGCTCGGCGTTGTACTCATCGATGGATTTGTCGCCGATGAAGACCCGCCGCCCGCCGACCCCGGCGACGATGCCGGTCACCAGTGGATACTCGTCGGTGCCGCGCAGTCGCACGATCACGTCCTCGACCCGCCCCACGGTCTCCCCGGCGCGGGCCAGCACCGGGGCGCGCAGCAACTGTGAGAGGTGAATCACCGGCCGCCCCCCGCCAGTTTCGGCCGCCATCTCCGATGCGCTCATTCAGTTCCCTTTCGACACCCCACGACCGACCCTTCGAGCGACCGCCCGAAACGATTCCGCGACAACGTGTGCAGCTACGGCTTACCGCCAGTATCGGTGGTGGCGCAAGTGTTGTGGCTTGACCGGGTTCGGCCGCAAGATCGTACGCCGGGGTCCCGGCGAGCAGCTACTGCAGGTAGGTGAACGCCGGGCGGCCAGAGGGCTTCGGGGGACGCACGCCGGTACGCCACCCTGTTGCCCGCCTATTGCTTGTCGACCTTTGCGGCGATCTGGTTGGCGATGTTGACGCCGAGGTCTCCGACGTCCTTGCGGCACGCGTCGACGTCGATGACGACGTTGTTGCGGACGGTCAGCGCCCGCTGACACGGCATGGTGACGTTCCCGGCGCTAGCGGTGACGGTCACCGTCACGGCGGCGCGCACAACCCCATTGGTGGTGGCAACGTCGCCGACCTTCCACTGCAGTTCCGGTTGACCGCCCTCGGCGGGAACGGTGTCCTGGCGGTTGGCGCAGGCCGGCCACCGCTGGGACGAGGCGGTGAAGAATGCGGTCGCCTGATCCGGCGAAGGAAACAACACCACGAACTGATCGACGTCCGGCCTTTCCATGTCGGTCGCACCCGGGGGAGCGGGTGCGACGTCGTGGTAGCCGTAGACCGCGCTGTTCCCGCTGTCGGCGTAAACGCCTTCCAGGGCCGCGCGGATGGCATAGGCGCATTCGGGGGGAACCGTGTAGTCACTGCGCTTGACCGGGTCTAGTACCAGAGCGGTTTTCGGCGGGTCGCTGTAAGTACCCGTGACGCCGAGCGCGGTGTCCAGCTCGGTCGGGCTGAGCATGAGGTTGGCCAGCTGGTCCTTCGTCAGGGGCCCCTTCGGCCCCGCCGTGGTGGTCGTGGTGGACGGCGAGGCGGCGCCGCCCCCTTCTTTGTGGGCGCAACCGCAGAGCAGGATTCCGACGGAGGCGGCAACGGCGACTGCGGTTTTCAGCTGGCGCATGTCGAGGCCCTTCCTGCTCGAGTCCCCTCTCGAGCATCTTCGCGCGCCCCCAGCGCGTCGGGTGTTCACGAGTTGTTCGCCAACGAAGCCTACGACAGCAGCCTTCTCCCGCGAGGAAAATCCGCACCAAGCGATATGTTCGCCGGGTGTCCGCAGTGAACTTCACCTCGGTGGCGCCGATCGTGCCGGTCCGAGACCTCGATGCCGCGATCGACCGCTATCGACGACTTGGGTTCGACGCACGCAAATACGACGGCCCCGAGCGTTACGGGTTCGCCGACCGCGGACCGGTGTCGATCCACCTCACCGAATGGGACGAGCACGACCCGCTGCGGACGGCCGCCGGCGTGTATCTCTACGTCAGCGACGCCGACGCTCTCTACGCGGAGTGGGCGGCGCTGGAAGGCCTCGATGGCCGCCTGATCCCACCGCAGGACACGGACTATGGTCTGCGCGAATTCGCCTACGTCGATCCGGACGGCACCGCGCACCGCGTCGGCTCGCGCATCCAATCAAGTTGATACCGCGGGCGTTTCGCCGGCCGGCGGGGCGGCGGCCTGGCTGTGGGCCAGCGCCACCGTCGCCGCGGCCATGACCGCGACCGAGACGCCCAGCGCCACCAGGCCGACATCGTTGGTCCGGAGCGTCTCGCCCAGCACGGTGACACCGAGCACCGATCCGACGACGGGCTCGGCGACGGTCACCGCGGGCAGCGACGCGGTGAGCGGGCCCGCCCGAAACGCCGACTGCTCCCAGGCGGTGGCCGCGATCGCCACCACCACCCACACGTACAACTCGGGTGTGCGGAGCAGGGCGGGGATGCCGTGGTCGAGCTGGTCGACCACGCCTTTGGTCAAGACCGAGAACAGTCCCCACAGCGAGCCGGACATCAGCCCAAGCAACAGCGCCGCGACCGCGCCCGGGAACATGCGTGCGCCGATCACGCACAGGATGAGCGCCGGACCCATCACCAGCGCCACGATCGTCCATATGTGCACCGACCCGCGGGGGGTCCCCTCCTGGGGGTCGCCGACCGTCACCACGATCGCCACCGCGGCCGCCAGCAACACCGCCCAAAGCGCTTGCCAGGCAGTAATTCTGCGGTGGTTCACCCGGGCGCTGATGAGCAACGCGAACAGCAACGACGTCACCAACAGCGCTTGCACGAGCACCACCGAGCCGAAGCCCAGCGCGGCGGCCTGAAACCCGAACCCGGCGCCGGCCACCAGGCTGCCGGTCCACCACTGACGGTCGCGCAGCAGCCGGCGAAACAGGGCGAGGGTGCCCACCGGTTCGTCGGTGACCTGTTGGGCGGATCGCTGCTGGATGACGTCGCCGATGCCCACCATCAGGGCGGCCGCGACCGCAAGGACCGCCGCGATGTCTGCTCTGCCCACCGAGATCTCCTGTCCCATCAGCCCAACGCACGTCTCACCTTGCCAACCGATCCAAGGACTTGCGACCCTAGACGGTTGGGTGGCATCTGGCGGAATCTCGGGTCACGTTGCGCGCAGAAAGCAGACAGTGGAGGTCGCCACCATGACAAACCGACGGTTGTTGCGTGTGCTGGTGTGGCCACCCGCCGCCGTCGCCGGCATTCTGGCGGCGTTGTATCTGCTCTTGCTCGGTTGGGGAACGCTGATGCGGGTACGACGCATCAGCGACTGGACGCGGCAGCTCACCAAGCGGGGAAATCCTTACCTGCGCAAGATCGCCGGGACCCGACTGGGAATGCTCTACTTCAACCTCAGCGCGCTGGAGCACGTCGGGCGGCGAAGTGGCCGAACCTATGTGACGCCGCTCAGCGCTTATCCGCTCGGTGACGGTTTCGTGCTCGCGGCGGCGTACCCCCACGTTGACTGGCTGGACAACGTGCTGGCCGCCCGCACCTGCAGGCTCACCTGGAACGGCGCACAGTATGCGCTGGAAAACCCCGAGCTAATCCCGCGGGCAGCGGCGATGGAGGCTTATCCCTTGCTCGTGCGGCCATTCCTGGCAGGCGCCGCAGGACAGAACAAGTTCGTCTGGCTCCATCGCACGGCCGAAGGCGAACGCGCGCAAGTCAATCCGGCGGTTGCAGCAGGGGAGCGCGGCTGATGAGTGACATCGGTGTGCTGGCGACCGAGGCGATCGGCCTGCTCATCGACGCCGTGGACCGGATTCCGCCGGAGAACTGGGACCGCCCGTCCAACCTCGAGGGCTGGAGCCTGCGCGATCTGGTGGGTCACGTGACCGGCAGCGCAGCGAAGGTGGTGACGCTCGTCGAAGACGGCGAAATCTGGGATCGTCCCTCTGAACCGTCGGACTGGGTTTGCGACGACCCGGCCGCGCGGCTTCGTGGACTGGCAACGCGGCTGGACGACGCGCTGCCGGGTGCCGACCTCGACGGGATGCGGAAATCGCCGGAAGGCCAGGTCCCTTTGCGCCGGGCGCTGACTTTTCCGGTTTCGGACCTGGCCATGCACGCCTGGGACATCCACCGCTCGCAAGGGCGGCTGGTCGAGCTGCCCGCGGACCTGCTCGGGCTGTGCCGCGGTTTGGTGGAGTCGCTGCCGGAGCCTATGTTGCGGCGACCGGGCGGCTTCGGACCGGCCCAGGCCGCGCCGGATGATGCGACACCGACTGCTCGACTCATGGCTTTTCTCGGGCGCTCAGTCGACGCCGGCGCCGTGCGGCACAACTGATTTGCATTCAGCCCCTGCGCCGCATCAGTCACAAATCCACCACGAGTCATTGCCGCCGGCAGGGACGGATGCGCCGTGGGTGACCCCCCGGGGCGTCAGCTGTTGCGTCTGATTTTGAGCGCGGTGGTGATCATCGGGATTTGCAGCGGCAGCCGGGCCAGCGCGGCGATGCGCATCGGCCAGGGCTTGCCCCACCACAACCGGCACATGTTGACGTTGGCCGGGAACACGCCGACGAAGAGTGCGGCGGCCGCCAGCGCGGCCTGCCGTCGGGTGCGCGGTGGCACCAGGAGCGCGCCGATGACTATCTCGGCGACTCCCGATGCGTAGGTGTAGAGCCGCGCGTCGCCGGGCAGCTCGGCGGGGACGATGTCGTCGAACGGCTTGGGCGCCAGGAAGTGCAGGGTGCCGACGCCCACGAGCATTGCCGCGATGCGGTAGGCCGTGTTCTGGGTCGCGTCGGATCCAGCGAGGGGGGTGGTCATCGACCTATTGTGTCTTGTTCCGTGGTGAATGTGCTCCAGCGGACCGCCGTGGGAAAGATCGGTCCAAAGCACGCGAATCGACAGCCGGGGTTTCGGCGTGCTTCCTGCTTGACGAGTCGGGCGGTGTCTTCGGCGAATCCGTCTCGGGAGTAGCGGTTGAGGATCTCGTCGAGGTTGTCGGGGTGCAGCGCCCATTGCTGGGCCAGGACGTCGACCAATCCGCCCACACGGAGCCAGTGAGCTATCGCTCCGTATCGGTGCGCCGGGACGAACGGGTTGAGGTTGGTCGTGATGGCCAGGGCCACGCTGTCCTGACGTGAGCCCGTCCACCCGGCGGCCGCCGCGATCTCGCGAGCCTGTCTGGCGCCGGCGACGGTGAAGCACCCTCGCCGACCGGGGTCGAAGAGCCCGACGTCGTGGAGTAGCGCTGCGACACAAAGCGCTTCGCGGTCGATTGGGTCGGGGTGACCGCTCAACTCGTAGCGGATGGCCGTGAAGTAATAGGTGCGGTAACTGTGGTTGACGATCTGCGGGCTGGCGACGGCGCGCAGGCGCTCCGCGGCCGCGCGGACTGCGTCCGTGCGCGGCGGTGCCCACTGCGCCAGGTCGATTTTTCGGGGAACCTCGGGTGCGGCAATAGGAAAGCGGCGGAGCGCCCAGCGAAGTCGGGGAGCGGCGCCACCGAGTAGCACCGCGCCGGTGCCGGCGAGCAGAGCCAGGCGCTGGGGCACCGACAGCGGCGGGCCGCCCCGTCTTTCCCATTCCAGCGAGCCAACCGGGGGCGTGTGGACCATCGGTCACTCCGCTCTCGTCGGGTGTGCGTCAAGGAAGCCCTCGATCGCGGTGACAAGGCGATCGGGCTGCTCTTCGGGGATGAAGGTGCGGCTGCCGGCGATGAGTTGAAATTGGCCTTGCGGCAATAGCTTTGCCAGCCGCCGTCCGTGGTCGCGGGGAAAGATCTTGTCGTTGTCGGCCCAGAGCACGAGCGCGGGTTTGTCGAAGCCGGTGAGCCGGTCCGCGGCCTCGAACGTGTATTTCGTGTCGACCGCTCGTAGCATGCGCCGGAAGTCGCGCCTGACTCCCGGGTTGAGGCGCACGGGGTCGGTGAAGGAGCGCATGATGTCTGGGGGCATGGGCCGTGAGGTCACAAACCCGTAGGCAGTGGGCAGGCGCTGGATCGCCTTGAACTGCGCCGTGTAGGCGACGATCCAGGTGAGTAGCCGCGAGCGTGCCATCACCTCCAGGTACTTCTGTGGCGTCGGCGGGAACTTCTCGAACGCGTCGCACGAGGTGAGCACCAGGCGGGCGATCCGTTCGGGGTGGCGTCCCACCAGCGCCTGCGCGACGGCGCCACCCGTGTCGTTGGCGACGATCGTGACGTCGTCGAGGCCCAAGGCGGCGATGAAGTCCGCGGTGATCCGGGCCATGCCGGGCAGCGACAGATCTGCATCGGCTTTCAGCGGCAGCGAATGCGAGCCCCACGGCAGGTCTGGCGTGATGCATCGATGGCTGCGGGCCAAGCGCGGCACGATGTTTCGCCACAGATCGCCGTTGACGCCGACGCCATGCACGAACACGATCGGCGGGCCATCGCCGCGGTCGCGGTAGTTGATCGCGCCTTGCGGGATGACGACGCGACGCTCCTGGCCAAGATCGGCACTGATCGACATGAGAGCATACTTGCATGGTGCAAGTAGGTCGGCAATGGCGCGACTCAATGTCGCGCCGGACGGCCTTCCCACGCAGCCAGTTGAGGCGGTGTCAGGGTGGTCGGCTCGCCATCCGCTCCGACGGCACCGGGCGCGGGCACGACGCGCAGGTCGCGCAGCCCGATGGGTTCGTCGCAGTGCTCGCATCGCAGCGCGCCACCGGCCTCGTGATCGCAGCCGGTGTGGAGGATCAGGACCTCGGGGCCGTCCGGACCCGGTTCGTGTCGGTCGGCCCAGGCCATCAGCGTCAACACCACCGGGAACAGGTCGCGGCCCTTTGGGGTCAGGTGGTACGAGCCGCGCGACCCGCTGCGCTCCAGCACGCCGTGATCGACCAGCTTCTGCAGCCGAGCGCTTAACACATTCGTCGCCAGCCCGAGGCTGCGAAGGAATTCGTCGTAGCGGGTCAACCCGTGGAAGGCATCGCGGACGATCAGCAGCGTCCAGCGCTCGCCGAGGATCGTCAGCGCACGGGCGAGCGCACAGCTCTGGCCCGTGTAGTCGCGCCCAAGTGGCATGGTGCAAGTTTAGGCCGCCGGCGGTTGCTTGATTGTTAGCGCCGTCACAGACCGCGGGGTCCGCAACCTAGCCCGTTACTATTGCGCATACGGTATTGAATACGATTCCATCCACCCGTTGCTGCCGACCGCAGCCAGACACTTCGAGGTTGAGCACATGGCCGCACCCGTCATTGTCGGAGCGGTTCGGACGGCGATCGGCCGTTCCTTCAAGGGCACCCTCGTCAACACACCCCCCGAGACGCTGATCACCACGGTGCTTCCGGAGGTGGTGCGCAGGTCCGGCGTCGACCCATCCGCGATCGACGACATCATCTTCGCCGAATCCCATTACGGGGGTGGCGATTTGGCGCGTTATGCGGCGACCGCGACCGGCATGGAGGACATTCCCGGCCAATCGGTGAACCGGCACTGCGCGGGCAGCCTGACCGCCATCGGAAACGCCGCGGCCCAGATCGGCTCCGGGATGGAACGCGTCCTCATCGCCGGCGGCGTGCAGTCGTTGTCGATGACGCCGCTGACCAACTGGCGAATTCCCGGTCCTGAGCTGAAGTTCCAGGAGCAGTGGATGCCGCCGACGCACGTGGAGACGCCCGATGCGCCCACCCGGGACATGTCGATCACCGTCGGCTGGAATACGGCGCAGGCGGTCGGCATCACCCGCGAGGAAATGGACGCTTGGGCCGCGCGCTCGCATCAGCGCGCCATCGCTGCCATGGATGCGGGCAAGTTCGTCGACGAGATCGTCCCGCTGAAGGTCACCCAGCTCGACGGTTCGGTGATCGACTTCTCCGTCGACGAGCATCCCCGCCGGGACACCACCGTCGAGAAGCTGGCCGCACTCAAGGTGCTGCACCCCGAGATCGAGGGGTTCTCGATCACCGCGGGCAACAGCAGTGGCACCAATGACGCCGCCGCGGCGGTCGCCCTCGTCGATCGCGAGTACGCCACCGCGGAGAACCTCAACGTGATGGGCACGGTGCGGGCGTGGGCCGCCGCGGGTGTCGCTCCCAGGGACACCGGGCTGGGGGCTGTCAAGGTCATCGGCAAGGTGCTGCAGCGGGCCGGTCTGTCGGTCGGCGACGTGGCGCTGTGGGAGATCAACGAGGCGTTCGCCTCGGTACCGATCGCCGCGTGCCGCGAGTACGGCCTCGACGAGGAGAAGGTGAACTTCTCCGGTAGCGGGTGCAGCCTCGGCCACCCCATCGCGGCGTCGGGCGCGCGCATGGTGACCACGCTGGCCTATGAGCTGGCCCGCAGGGGCGGCGGCATCGGCGTCGCGGCCATGTGCGCGGGCGGCGGCCAGGGCGGTGCCGTCGTCATCGAGGTCTAGCGGCGATCGCGAGCGCGGCGAAGCCGGGCGAGGCGGGTCGCCGCCATTGGGCGCGGCGATCGCGAGCGCGGCGAAGCCGGGCGAGGCGGGTCGCCGCCATTGGGCGCGGCGATCGCGAGGTCTGGCGGCGGATCGCCGCCATCCGGTTCAGCAGCGGGTCGCCGCCATCGGTTCTGCCTAGTTGCAGAACGTGTAGCCGATGAACTGGGTGCCGCGCGTATCGCCGCTCGAGTAGTTGGCGAAGTGCACGGCCGGCTGTCCGTTGTACTGGGCGTTCATCTTCTGCACGTTTGGTGGGGGGACGTCTTTGGGGAAGGCCAGGATCATGTCGGCGAAGATGTTCAGGCCGGCCTGGCAGATGGCTTCGCGCCGTGGCGGTTGCGGATTCCACGCGTGTACGACAACCGGCTCCGTCAGCTGATAGCCCGCCGCACAATTCGGGTCGCAGACCTTGAAGACGGCCGTGCCGGTCCCGTCGGCGCCCTGCGGCCCCCACGCGCTCCACGACATGCCTTGCAGCGCAACGGCGACGCTCGCGCAGCCCAGCACGTTGAGCCGCTTCGGGCGCTCGACCGGCGGAGCGGACAGGTTGTAGCAACCAGGGATGGCGAAGCTCTGCGGCGGTGGCGGCAGCGATGTGGCCGGGGCCGCGGCTTGACTGCCCTGGGTCACCTTGAACCCGACAAAGGCGAGTAGGCCGCCCAACGCGAGCGCCGAGACGATGCCGATCACGATCAGGCGCCCCCGTGGAACGCGTCCCAGTCGGCTCAACAAAGGAACGTTGCCCCCGCTCACGTTCAACAGATTACGACCGAACCGTTCCGCCCGGGGTGGTGCCCGTCAGCCTTCGCCTAGGCAGGGTAAAGTTGGTCAACGCTACCAACTTAAGGATTGTGATGGCCCTGCGACTGACGGATGACCACGAACTGGCGGCGCGGTTGGCGACCGAGGCCGGGCGGCTCCTGCTCACGGTGCGCGAAGAGTTCGCCGAGGCCGACGCAAGCGAGCGGAAAGCCGCGGGCGACAAGCGATCCCACGATTTCTTGATGGCGGCTCTCGCCGACGAGCGGCCCGACGACGCGGTGCTGTCCGAGGAGGGGGCCGACTACCCGGTTCGGCTGCGCTCGGAACGCGTGTGGATCGTGGATCCCCTGGACGGCACGCGGGAATTCTCCGAACTCGGGCGCGACGACTGGGCGGTGCACGTCGCGCTGTGGGAGGCGGGCGAGTTGGTTGCCGGTGCGGTGGCGCTGCCGGCGCAGGGCATCACCCTGGCCACCCCCGAGGTCGATTCGCCACCCGCGGCCCCGGGCAAGCCGCGCATCGTGGTGTCACGCACCCGGCCGCCCGCCATCGCCCTGACCGTCCGCGACGCGCTGGACGGCGTGCTGGTGGAGATGGGCTCCGCCGGAGCCAAGGTCGCGTCGCTGGTCCAGGGATTGTCCGACGTCTACGTGCACGCCGGCGGCCAGTTCGAGTGGGACTCGGCCGCCCCGGTGGCCGTGGCCCGCGCCGCCGGGCTGCATACGTCGCGCATTGACGGGTCCCCCCTGGTTTACAACCAGTCGGACCCGAAGTTGCCCGATCTGGTGGTCTGCCGGCCTGAGCTGGCCGAGGCGGTGCTCGCGGTCACGTCGGGGCCGAACGTCGGCTAGTTGCGCCGAGCACGCCCAAATCCCGACGTGCGGCCTCATTTTCTCGGCAGGGCGCGCGACTACGTTTGAGGAATGCTGACGAGTTCTCCGTGCGATGGCTTTCGGCTGGCCTACCAACGTCACGGGACCGGCGGGCAATCGGTGATACTGCTGCACGGATGGCCCGGCGACCACACGGATTACCGCCACGTTGTACCCCTGCTGGACAAGGATTTCGACGTTGTGGTTCCTGACTTGCGCGGGTTCGGGCGGTCGGACAAGCAGCCCGTCGACCCAGCCCACGGATACGGCGCCGCGGCCCAGGCGTCCAGCATCGTCGGCCTGATCGATGAACTCGGCTTGCGGCGACCTGTCGTCGCCGGCTACGACATCGGAAGCCGCATAGCTCAAACCCTGGCCACGGATCGGCCGGGGCTCGTCAAGCACCTGGTCCTGTCGCCTCCGCTGCCCGGCGTCGGAACCCGCGGGCTCGATCCGGACGCCCAAGAGCAGTTCTGGTACCAAGCGTTTCACCAGCTGTCACTGGCGCACGAGCTGATCGACGGAAATCCCCGCGCCGTCCGCAGGTACCTGTCTCACTTCTGGGGGGCATGGTCCGGCCCGACGTTCGGGCTCGCGGATGCCGACTTGGAGCATCTCGTCGCCGCCTATTCGCCGCCCGGCGCTTTCCGCGCCTCGATTGCCTGGTATCGGGCGGGTTCCGGAACGGTGGCGACCGCACCGGGCGAACGGCCACCGCGGCGGGACCAACGCATCAGTACGCCCGCGTCCGTGCTTTGGCCACTACGCGATCCGCTGTTTCCCCCCGTGTGGTCGGATCGCCTCGACGAGTTCTTCACGGACGTTCAGCTGACCACCGTCGATGGCGCCGGCCACTTCGCACCGCTCGAATCCCCAGACGAGTTCGCCGACCTCATACGCCGCGGGGCGATTGCCGCCTAACAGCCCGATCCCCGAGTGCCGCCGCAACCGTGGGTCCAGCCGCGTTCACAGCCGGCGCCTGCGCCCCTTGGCCTCCTCGGTCCACTCCTTCTCGATCCGCCCGATCTCGAGCGAGAGCAGCGTGAGGGTCGGGTTGTCGCAGTGGATTTCGTGTCCGGTGCGGTACTTCGCCGTTTCACCGGTGGCGGGCAGGTGTGGCCGTAACCCCTCGAACCACTCGTCGCCCACGACATTGGGCGGATCGCCGTTCCTGGGTCCGCAAGCCCATTGCCGGTAGGCATCCCGGGCGTCGGCCAAGCCGGCCCGCCATCGCTGAATCGTCTCGCAGCGTTGCCCGTGCAACTGCAAGATCATCTGGTGCTTGTGGTCGGCACTGCCCATCATCCTGGGCAGCACGGTGTCGGAGACCGACCTCGCGACGCCCGCCGCCCCCGCGGCCGACGCGCCCACCACCATCCCCATGAGACCCATCAACGCACCGTCCATGCGCTGATCGTTCCATTCGACACCGGCCGCCCGACGCGGAGCCCGGCGGACGAGCCGTCGGCGGGGACCTACGATCGTGCCGGCCCAGTGTCCGACGGCCCAGCGGAGCGCAGCGATGTCGCGGATCGACACCCACCACCACGCGATGCCGGCGTTCTACCGGGAGTCGTTGCTAAAAGCCGGGATTGGCGAGGCGGGCGGGCGCTACCGGAGTGGAGCCCTGATGCGCGGTCAGCGCAGGGCCTGCTGCCAGGACAGAATGCGTTCGGCCAGTTCGGGTCCGGAGTCTTCCTGGATGAAGTGACCGGCATTGATGCGGGCGTGCGGTTGGCCCGCGGCGCCGGGGATGTGCTGGATCAGGGGACGGTCGGCCCGCCCGAGGATGGGGTCGCGGGCGCCGAAGATGGCAAGGCAGGGTTTCTCCCACTGCCCCAGGACTTTCCATGCGGCTCTGTTGGCGGGGATCGCGGGATCGTCCGGTGAGGTCGGCACCAACTGAGGGAAGGCCCGGGCCCCGGCCTGATACGACTTGTCGGGGAACGGTGCGTCGTACCCGGCCCGCACCCGGGCCGGAACCCGCCGCACGGTCCCAACCGAGACGATGCGGCCGGCGGGCAATACGGGGGAGTAGCGTGCGAACGCCCGCCAGGCGTAGAAGGCGGGCGGGGTGGGCCGCTGCGCGGTGGGCAGGAAACCATTCGCGACCACCAGTCGCGCGATGCGGTCACCCTGCTCGGCGGCGATGCGCAGCCCGATCAGCGATCCCCAGTCCTGCACGAACAACGTCGCGTCCTTGAGGTTGAGCCGCTCGAACCAGGAGGTCACCCATTCGACGTGCCGCTGATAGGTGTAATCGCCGATCCGGCCGGGCTTGTCGGAGCGACCAAAGCCGATCAGGTCGGGCGCGAGCACGCGGTTCCCGGCGTCGGCGAGGGGCTGGATCATCGTCCGGTACAGGTAGCTCCAGGTGGGCTCGCCGTGCAGCAGCACGATCGGCGGCCCATCCGCCGGGCCCTCGTCGAGGAAGTGCATGCGCAGCGGCTGCGTGTCGCTCGCCGCCACGTCGAGGTAGTTCGCTACGAACGGATACCCTTCCAGGTTTTCGAATCGGGAATCCGGGGTTCGTAGCACATGCATATTCAGCTCCTCCGGTGGGTGGGCGCCTTGAGTTAGCCTCTCGCGGCGACGCCAGTTCGTCTAGTGGGAGATTGGGAGATTTCATTGGGCCCGGCGTTGACAGGACATTAAACTGGCTTGTTCATGGCGATTCGGCGTGCGGTCCTGCTCATTGCCGACATCAGCGGCTATACCCACTACATGCAGTGGAACCGCACCCACCTGGCGCACGCCCAGTTGACGGTGGCAGGGCTGCTGGAGTCGGTGATCGACGCCGGCAGAGGCATGAAGCTGGCCAAGCTGGAGGGCGACGCCGCCTTCTTCTGGGCGCCCGACGGCGACGCCAAAGTGCTGGTGTGTGACCGGCTGTCCCGGATGCGGGAGGCGTTCATCGCGCGGCGCGAGCGCTTCAAGAAGGATCTGGCCTGCGAGTGCGCGTGTTGCGCGCAGCTGGACAACCTGTCGTTGAAGTTCGTCGTCCACCAGGGTGAGGTGGCCGAGCAACGGGTGAAGCGCCACGTGGAATTCGCGGGCTTCGACGTGATCCTGGTGCATCGAATGCTGAAAAACCTGGTGCCCGTGGTCGAATACGTGTTGATGACCGATCCCGTCGCCGCGTGCCTGGACGAATCCGTGCGCTCGCAGTGCAAACCGCTGATGCACGTGTTCGACGACATCGGGGAGACGTCGACGCACTACATCGACCTTGCGACGGCGCAGGTTTCCCTCGCTCCGGTCCAGTCCAGCTTCTTTCGCCGGTTCGGGGCGACGATGAAGCTGGAATTGAGCTCGTTGCCCTTCGTGCTCGGGTTCAAGGAGCCCGCCGAGGGGTTCCGCAACCTGGGTCGCGGGGCCGAGGAGATCCCCGCCTAACCCCTGTCGGCGAGCGCCCGGCCCATCCGGGACACGGCCTCGGTGAGAATGGCCGCCGAGGTCGCGAAGTTCAGCCGGACGTGCCCCGCCCCGCCGGTTCCGAAAACGTGGCCGGAACTGAGCGCCACCCGGGCGTGGTCGCGGAACCACCGGGCAGGCCCGGACAGGTCGGCGACCACCGCAGGGCCGTCGGCGGCGTCCTCGACGAACCCGAGCTCCCGGCAGTCGAGCCATGCGAGGTAAGTCCCTTGCGGCCATTGATATTTCACACTCGGCAGGTGTTCGGCCACCAGGTCGCCGAGTAGCTGGCGGTTCCGGTCGAGGCCGCGCAGCAGCTCGTCAAGCCATTCGCCGCCGGTCCGGAAGGCTTCGGCGTGCGCGATGACGCCCAGGTGGCTCGGCCCGTGACTGACCTCCTCCGGCATCCGGCGCAGATCCGCGGCCGCCTCCGGGCCCGCGATGGCCAGAGCCGCCTTCAGGCCGGACAGGTTCCACGCCTTGGAGGCGGACGTCAGGGCGAAGGCGTTCTCCGCACCGGGGACGGTCAGGTACGGGGTGAACCGCGACCCGGACAGGATGACGGGTGCATGGATCTCGTCGGAGACCACCCGGACGGCGAACCGGTGGGCGAGCTCGGCGACCTGGCGCAATTCCTCGCTGGTGTGCACCGAGCCGGTCGGGTTGTGCGGGTTGCACAGCAAGTACGCGACCTTGCCGTCCGAAGTGCCGGCACGCGCGAACGCGCCCTCCAAGTTGCTCAAATCGATTCGTCCGTCGGCGTCCAGTGGGGCCTCGATCACGCGGCGGCCGTCGTGCGAGATGAACGCGTAGAACGGCGCGTACACGGGCGGGTTGACGACGACGGCGTCACCGCGGTCGGTGACCAGACGCAACAGCTCCACGGCGCCGAGCATGACGTCGGGGACGATCGCCGTGCGGCCGACCTCCAGGTCGTGCCATTGCCAACGCCGCGAGGCGAACTCACTCACCGCTTCGGCAAATGCAGTGCCGCAAGGGTATCCGGTGTCACCGATGTCGATGGCCCGGCGCAGGGCCGCGGCCACCGTCGGCGCCAGGTTGACGTCCATCTCGGCAACCCAGAGCGGCAACACGTCGTCCGCGTACGCGCGCCACTTCATGCTGGTGCGCAGCCGCAATTGGGGGAGGGTGAGTTCCTCGAGCGGGTTAAACGTCACCCGGCCAGATTGTAGGGCAGACCAGGTGGCGAACGCGTGCTTGGGAATCGTCAACGGGAGATCCTAGTCCCGACGACTCTGCCGCTTTACGTCTTCGGCCGAACGTGTAACGTGCCCCACAGAGTTTGGCCACCTAGGAGTTTGCCGTGTACACACTGCGCTTCGACATGCGCGACCCCGAGTGGGCCGCGTCTCCAGCCGATCTGTACGCCGCGGCGCCCGAAATGTCGGCATGGGCCGAGGATCACGGCGGCCTGGCCGCCGTCTTCTGCGAACACCACGGTTCCGAGGACGGCTACCTACCGTCCCCGTTCTTGTTGGCGTCGGCCGTGGCGGCACGCACGCAGCGTCTGGCCCTCAGCCTGATCCTGATTCTCCCGTTCTACGAAACCGTGCGCCTCGCCGAGGACATGGCGGTGCTCGACATCATCAGCAAGGGGCGGGCGTCGTACATCCTCGCGCTGGGCTATCGGCCCGAGGAGTTCGAGCATTTCGGCGTTCCGATCAAGACCCGTGGCCGCCTCTGCGACGAGAGACTCGCGCTGTTGCAGCGGCTGCTTGCCGGTGAAACCGTCGTCGAAGACGGTCGGCGGATCGCCGTGACACCACGCCCGCTGACCGCCGGCGGTCCGGGATTGATGTGGGGCGGCGGAACATTGGCGGCGGCCCGCCGGGCGGGCAGGTACGGCCTGGGCATGCTGGGCAACGCGAATGCTCCGGGTATTCAGGAGGCCTACGAAGCCGCCTGTCGCGAGCACGGCCACGAGCCCGGGCCGACCTTCTTTCCCGACCGCGACACGCCCTCGGTCGTGTTCGTCGCCGACGACGTGGATCAGGCCTGGAAAGAGATCGGCGACCATCTGCTGCACGACGTCCGCACCTATGCCGCCTGGAACCCCGGCGACGAGACCACGGCCGGCTTCTCGCACGTGAACACCGTCGACGAGCTGCGCGCGACCGGGAAATCACACGTGATTATCTCTGTGCCCGAGGCGGTTTCGCGGGTCCGCGCCGGCCAGGTGCTCAACCTGTCACCGCTGTGTGGCGGGCTGCCACCGGACGTCGCGTGGCCGTATCTCAAGCGCGTGGGCGAACTCGTGCTTCCTCAGGCGCTCGGGTGACTGCTGACGCACCCGCCCAACGTGGAGTTGTTACGGGGAAGTCGGCTATTTTCGCCCAACAACTCGACGTTGGGCGCAAATGTTATTGGGGGCGACTATGCCAACGCGCAACGGGCGCACACCGCGAGCGTGCGCGCGTGGGCGCGCCTGCCCGTCGTGACGGGGTGAGTGGGCGTCGTTCCGCCGAGTGTGAAGTTAGCTTCACGCTGGCCGCCGAGCGTGAAGTTAGCTTCACGCTCGTCCAAGAGAGGCAGCGCTAGCTGGCTGTTGCGTCCACCAACACCGCGCCGTCGGGCTGATTGCCCAGCGTCTGCAGCGCTATGTCCCCTCCCTGGGCCGTCAGCCGAACGATCTGGGCCAGTTGCGCGGGGGCGTCGCACTGCAAGTAGTGGTCGGCGCCGGGCACCACCCAGTAGCGGTTGCGGCCGGGCTTGGTCTTCAGATACGTCTGCCAGACGTGGTTGGGGACGCGCAGCGGCGCGACGCTGTCGTGCAATCCCCACACCACCGTGGTGTTGACCGGGCTGGTGGAAAGCGCTTCCAGCCAACCCGTTTCGTCGGCGGCGCGCTCGTGGAGGTACTGGATGGTGTCCGGCAACACGCGGATCCCGTCGTTGTGGGCGAAGCACTTCGCCAACGCGGCGATCTCGGGGTCGTCGAGTGTGCGTCGCGGCATGAAGGTGCTGGCGCCCAGGCCGGCGGCCAGCATCTCCGGCGTGGTCGCCGCGGCGGTGGGCCGCCCGGTGTCGGGGTCGAGCAGTGCGGTCTGGAAGGCGGTGAGGTTGGACAGCGGCAGGTAGATGTTGGCGTTGGTCACGATCAGGTCTACGGGCGCGACGGGCGGATCCAGCGCCGCCAGCATCTCCAGCGCGATCATGCCGACGCTGCTCCCGCGATCGTGGGTGAGCATGCGGAATTCGGTCAGAGTCCACACCTGGGTCATCGCGTAGACCAGCAGCCGCGCGTCGTCGTAGAGCGAATACACATAGGGTTCAGCCGGTTTGTCCGACAGGCCGTACCCTGGAAAGTCCAGCGCGTAGATGTCGAACTCCGAGCCCAATTCATTGGCCAGGGCGAAATAATCGATGCTCGACGTCGGAAAGCCGTGCACGAGCACCAAGGCGGGCGCGCCCGGCATTCCGCAGCGGCGACTGAAGACCGCGACTTCCTGTGCATCGTTGGCGGCGGTCGTCGACCGCCACCGTAGTTCCGTACCGCCGGTTTGCCACTCCGCGAAGATGTCCAAGCTGCCAGCATCGCAGAGCTAAGGGCGATAGACAACCATGCCGTTACCGCAAGCCGGCCGCACGGGCGCCGCGTTCACGGGCAGGTGATGTGGACCCCGAAAGTCACCGGGCGCGTGCCGTTTTGGCCGGGTGTGGTCGCCTGGCCCGTTCCGGTCACCGTGTAGCTCTTGCCCTGCTTGGTCGCTTGGACCTGGGTTGCCGACTTGGTCGCCTGGTACGGCAGTTGATACTGGCCGGTGCCTAGCGCGAGCGAGATCGCGAATGCGTCCACCATGGGCGGTTTCTCGTCCGAAAGGGCCAGCGAGACCGACGCCGTATCGTCGTGCACGCTGATGTGGGTGGTGAGGTCCCCGGATTCCGGTGGTGACGCATCCGGTTGGGCCGCCGAACTGGTGCAGTCCACCCCCGCGGTCATCGTGTGCTTGTTCCCGTCGATCATGACCGTGGTGCTCACGGGATCCGGACTCGAACTCGGGGCCGACGCCGGTTGACTTCCTTTACCGGAGCAGCCGGACAGGCCGGCGGCCAGCACGAGCCCGGCCACCACGAAGATGTACGGAATCTTCATCTCACCTCCTTTGCCAGCGAGGACTATAGATCCCCTTCGTTTCGGGAAGGTCTCATTTCTCTGGCGACCAGTCAACCGCAGGGTTTACCGCCAGGCTTCCCAACTGACCATGCTGCGTAGCGGCCCGGCAAACAGCGGCCGTACGGCCGATGACCGCCACCGCTGTTCGATGACGGGGGCCAAGGCGTCGGTGGTCGTCAGCGGGTCTTCGTCGAGGTAGATGACGGTGATGTACTGGTGGTCGGTGCGCCATCCCCGCGGCAGGTGGCTCCAGCGCGCGCTGGACCCGAAGGTCCACGCGCCGGCGGTGCCCGGCGCGGCGAGCAGCGCCGGGTGGTGCTCGGCGTGCAGCCATTGCAGCCACTCGTCCGGGCGGCGCCCGGCGACGGGTTCCTCGACGATGAGCACGACGCCGCGGTGCGGCCGAAACGGCACCACCTCGGCGGAAACGAGTGCGCGCGGCGAGGACTGCCACTGCAGCAGGCGCAGGCCGGCCACCTGTAAGGAGGGCCGGACGACGGGGAACCGGCCGTTCTCGCGCAGCGCGCGACCCAGTGTGACGAAGTCGTCGAAGGTTTCCTCGACGGGGTCGCCGACGAGGTAGTGCACCGCGTTGCCGATCTCACCCAGGTCACCGTGGGCCGCCAAGCGGTGCGCGGGATAGTCGCCGTCGGCGATCCAGCGCAGCCCGTGCACAATGCCCGGCAGCTGGTACTGCTCGGGCATGTGATCCAGCAGGTGCCAGCGCAGGTAACTGCCGTCGTCGTCGGCCGGCGCGGCGGCGGTGAGGCTGAATATGCCCGCCCTGACGCGTATCACGCGGCGCCCCCCGGGGGCTGCAGCTCGGCGAGCGCCTGCAGCTGGTCCAGGTAGTGCTGCAGCGATGTGTGGCGGAAGACGGCGGGCACGATGGTGGCTCCGTGTGCGGCGGCCCGGCCGATGGCATCGCGGGTTTGCTCCGGCTCGTCGATCGGGTCCAGCAGCGCCGGGGGTGGCAAGACCACCTCGAACCCGGGCCGAAGATCGAAGCGGCTCAACCAGTCTCGTGCGTCACGCAGGCCGACACTGAAGGGTGCCCAGCCGTCGGCCAGGGTCGCGGCGCGGCGCAGCGATCGCGGGGTCCGGCCGCCGACCCAGACAGGGACCCGCTCCTGCACGGCGCACGGATCGACGACCATGCCGCCGAACGAATAGAACTCGCCGCGGTATTCGGGTTCGGGCACGGACAGCGAGGCGCGCAGCGCCCTGAGCGCGTCGTCTCCTCGCGGTCCGCGGTCGTCGAACGGCGCTCCGAGGAGGTCGAATTCCTGCTTGAGGCTGCCGACGCCGACGCCGAGGATGAGCCTGCCGCCGCTGACCTTGTCCAGCGTGCCGTAGCGCTTGGCGATCTCGAGCGGATGGTGGTATCCGAGCACCAGCACGTTGGTGGCCAACCGGATTCGCTCGGTGTGGGCGGCCAGGTAGCCGAAGGTGGCCAGCGGATCCCAGTAGCGGGTGCCGCGGCGGTGCCTTTCGGCCGCGGGCAGGGCGATGTGTTCGCTGCAGGTCAGGTGGTGGTAGCCGAGTCGATCCGCGGCTACGGCGACCCGCGTCAGATCCTCGATGGACGCGGTCTTCTCCCAATCCCCACTGGCATTGGGGAACATCGTCACCACGGGGGTGGCCACCGAGAGTCGGGGGGCGCTCATCCCTGCATGTACCCTCCGGCGTCGACGGGGATCGATTGCCCGGTGATGGTGCGGCTTTCGTCGCTCGCCAGGAACAGCGCCAGGTTGGCGACGTCGTCTGGTGTGGAGATATCCTGCAAGGCAACGCCTTTGATGGCATTGGCGCGTTGGGTGGCGAAGTCGATGCCGCGTTCGTCGGCGGTGCGTTGCACCCATCGGCGCCACAGCTCGGTGTCGATCGAGCCGGGCACGATGCAGTTGCACCGGATGCCGTACGGGCCGACCTCCAGAGCCACGGTCTTGGTGAACGCACGAAGTGACGCCTTCGCGGTGACGTAGTGGCTCTTGCGGACGATGCCGAAAAAGCCCGCCGTGGAGGAGAAGTTGAGGATGACGCCGCGACGGCGGGCCAACATCGACTGGTTGAGCACTTCCCGGGTGCACAGCATCGCCGCGGTGACGTCGATGGCGATCGTGGCGTTCCAGTTGTCCAGGGTCTGTTCCCAGATCCAGCGGTCTTCACCGGGCGCGGCCGCGTTGTTGCACAAGATGTCGACGTGGCCGAATTCGTCGACGGCGCGCGCCACCATGGCTGCGACGTCGTGCTCGTCGGTGACGTTAGCGCGCATCGCGACCGCACCGGGACCGGCGGCGTCGGCGGCGGCGCGAATGAGTTCTTCGCGGCGCGCGGCCAGCAACACCCTGGCGCCTTCAGCGACGAACCGCGAGCCCAGCACGGGTCCCAGACCGGTGCTCGCCCCGGTGATGATCGCGACCTTGCCGTCGAGGCGGCCCGTCATGGCGCAGTCAACTTGCGGGCAGGCATGTTTCGAGCCACGCGTGGATTCGTTCGGCGACGGCACGCCATCCGGGGTCGAGCATCATGTCGTGGCTCATCTTAGGGAAGAACTCGGCCCGAGTGTCGTAGGCGGCCGCGGTGGCCAGAACTTCGTCCGCGGTGAAACAGACGTCGTCCTCGGCTCCGAGCACCAGCAGCGGCGTGGTAACCAGATGCGGCCTGGGAAGCTTCAGCCACAGCATGTCGATCGCGAGCCTCAGCGCGAACTCTTCGTCGAGTGCCGCGGCGTAGCGCGCCACGTCGGCTTCGGAGTGTGCCCGCGAGAAGAAGGTTTCGCGGGCCAATTCCGGTGTGGCGCCGACGCCACGCAACGACCTGGTCATGGCCAGGCCGCTGGCGGTGTACCACGGGTGACGCCTGAGCCTGCGCGCCAGGAATCCCAGGATCCCGCTGGGGGGCACTGAGGCGAGCAGCACGGCCGCGGCGGCCTCGTGTGATTCCAGGTACTTCTGCACCACGAAACCGCCCATGGAGTGGCCTACGACCACCGGCCGTTCGGGCAAGCAGTCGGCAACCGCGGCGACGTCGGCGACGAAGTCCGTGATCGAGCAGAACCGCATCGACCTGGCCGCCGGGCTGTTGCCGTGACCCCGAAGGCTCACCGCCAGCGCCCGGTGGCCCTTGTCGGCGAAGAAGTCCAGAAAGTGCTCGTCCCAGCACCAGGCGCCATGCCAGGCGCCGTGCACGAACAACACCGGTGGCTTGCGGGATTCGCCGCTCGGCTGTCGTTCGATCACTTCGAGCATGAGCGTGACTCCTCCGTCGGCCGCGCCCCTGGTTGGCTGCAACGCCGCTGAGACTAGCCGCTGGCCCACCCGTGCAGGGCCGGAATCAGCAAAGGTGCACGGAAGCGCGCCCCGGCGGGCGTTTACTGGGCCGGTGGGAGCTGACGCGGATTCCGGCGGGACGCGCGTGCTGGTGCTGTCCGCCTTCCCGGCCGAGGCCGACGCGGTGTTGTCCCACACCACGCTCGATCGTGATCCGGTGGTGGTCGCCGACCGCCGGCACTTCTACCTCGGTTCGATCGCCGGCAAGAGGGTGGTCGTGGCGATGACGGGCATCGGCCTGGTGAACGCGCGCGACACCACCGCAGTCACCTTCGCTCGCTTCCCGCCCGGCGCCCCCAATGCGATTGGTGCGGTGGTGTTTTCGGGCGTCGCTGGCGGGGCGGGCCGCACCAGGATCGCCGATGTCGCCGTGCCGGCGCGCTGGACCCTGGACCACGGCAGGACGTTTCGTCCGGTCGACCCCGGCATGCTGGCGACGGCCGAGAAGCTCTCCGTGGCACTCGACGGCGCGACCCGCCGGATCGATCTGCGGCGCAGGCCGCACGTCGTCGTCGGCGGCGACGGTTGCAGTTGGGACAACAACAACGGCGTGGCGTTTCCGTGCATCCCCAACGGGGGCGAGGTATTCGGCTGCCAGCCCCGCAGCGCGCCCGACCGGTCCTTGCGGTACACCGGCAACTTTCGGCAGGCGGGTGTCCGCTGGCTGAGGAGGGCGCTGATCAGCAACCTGCGCATCGTCTCGACGTCAGACCCGGCCTTCGAGGCGACGGACATGGAGACCGCGGCCGCGCAGGCCGTGGCCGACGCGCACGGGGTTCCGTTCCTGGGCATCCGGGGCATCACCGATGGGCCGGGCGATCCACTTCAGTTGCCCGGCTTCCCGTTCCAGTTCTTCTGCTACAAGCGGATCGCGGCGGCCAACGCGGCCCGGGTAACCGCGGCCTTCCTCGAGAGCTGGCCCGGGGTTTGATCGTTACTCGGGGCCGCGCGCGACCGCCCGTCCCGGGTCCGAACACCACTCGGACCACGACCCGGGAAACAGCGCCGCCTTCCGGGCCGCCGCCGCGAGCGCGGCGACCGCGACGCTGGCGGTGACGCCCGAGCCGCAATAAGCACCCAGCGGACCGTCCCCATCGACCCCGCGCTCGCCCAACAGTCGGGTAAGCGCTTCGTCGCCGACGAACGTGCCGTCGGCAGCCAGGACGGCCGTGCTGGGCAAATTCTGGGCGCCGGGGATGTGACCGGCGGCGGGGTCGAGCGGTTCGACGTCACCGCGAAAGCGTTCGGGCGCCCGCGCATCGAGGAGCGGCATAGTGCCGGCGCCGGCCTCGTCGGCGGTGAGGGTCGGCAGGTGACCGGCATACAGATCATCGTGCGGCACAGTCACATTCCCGGGTTGCGGTGTCACCTCGCCGGTTTCCAGGCGCAGCCCGGCCGATCGCCAGGCGGCCAGGCCGCCGTCCAGGATGCGGACGTCCGGCAGCCCGGCCGTCGTCAATACCCACCAGGCGCGCGCCGAACCGGCGCGATTCCAGTCGTCGTACACCACCACCGGCGAATCCTGTCGGACTCCCCATCGGCGCGCGGCGGCCTGCAGACTGCGTCCCGACGGCAGCGGATGGCGGCCGCGTCCAGAAATCGTGTGATCGCTGAGTTCCTCCTCGAGCGAGGCATACACCGCGCCGGGTAGGTGGCCCTGCAGGTAGGCCGGCCGCCCGTCCGGCTCGTCGAGCCGCCACCGGACGTCGAGGATGGTGACCGGATCGCCGGCCTCCATGAGTGCAGCGAGCTGCGTGACGCTGATCAACACCTGGTCCCGGGCTGTCACCGATTCGCCTCCCTGATCGTGTGCACCGAGACTAGCTGCCGCCCGAAATGCCGCCCTGCTCGGCAAAAGGGTGGCGTAGCGTCGCGATCGGAAGTAGGGCAATGGAGCGGAAGGCTCCGACTTCGAAGGACGTCTACGGCCATGAGTACATCCGAGCAAGCGCAGACCCGTACCCGTATGTTCGCCCGCGTGCTGGGCCCGTACCTGACGATCGTGCCGATCACGGTCGTGGTGCGCGGCTCGTACATGCAGACGCTGTTCACCGAGTTCAAGGCGAATCCCATGTGGCCGTGGCTCTATGGGGCGATTCTGTTGATGGGCGGCATTTTCATCATTGCGTTTCACCAGTATTGGCGCGGCCTCGCGGCGGTCATCGTGTCCGCCGTGGGCTGGTTCTTCGCGATCCGCGGGGTGCTGCTGTTGACGTTGCCCCGAGCTTACGACGCGGCCGGAGACGCGATATACAGCTCAGGCATGTCCGCGGCGATATGGGTGTTGTTCGGTTGCCTGGCGTCCGCGGGGCTGTACCTGACATATGTCGGCTGGAAGCCGGAGCGCTCCGCGGATAATTAAGCTCGCGACCATTTCCATTTCCACGTAAGCCGCGAATTCCGGCCCATTTGGATGGCGTACGTCCCCGAACTAATGGGGCCAAACGGCCCTAGTGAAACGGCATTGCGGGAGCCACGGTTGATGTTTCGGAGTCGATTGGCGGCAAATGCTCTCGCCGCTCAAACGAGGAGGAATACCAGTGAAGATCCCCACGATGATCATGACGGTCGCGGTCGTCGTAATGACCGCCATCGGTGTGAGCAACGCACCCATCGCATCGGCCACCTACCCCGTCGTCGGCAAACTCGGTAGCGAACTGACGATGACCGACAGCGTCGGCCAGGTTGTCCTTGCGTGGACGGTCAGCAACCTGCAGCCCAGCAGCGACGTAACTCCGGGCTACACGCCGACGGGCAAGCTATGGGAAGCGACGGCTACCGTCAGGTCGATTCGCGGCACTGTCACTCCAGCGATTTCGCAATTCAACGCCGTCGCCCCGAATGCGGCCGCCTATCGGGTTCTCTGGTGGGTCGCGAGCCCGACGAACATCAGCGGGGCAACCATTCCTGACGGTGCGCAAGCGACCGGCAAAATCCACTTCGACGTCACGGGTCCGGCGCCGACCACGGTGACGATGAACAACGGGATGGAAGACCTGCTGATCTGGGGCCCGTAAGGGTTATGCGGTGTGTTCGGAATCGCCACGCTGATCGGGCAGCGCCGGCGCCCCTAACGACGCCAGCATGCCCGTCGCCGCCCGGTGCCACGTGAAGTCCTCTGCGCGGCGGCGCGCCGACACGCGGCGGTGGTGCTCGGGGCGGCTGGTGACCGCACCGACCGCCCGCGCGATCGCGGCCGGGTGATTGTCCGCCGAAGCGCCGCTGTCCGGGGTGATGATCTCGGTCAACGCCGAGGTCCGCGAGACGACCGCCGGTGTGCCGCAGGCCAGCGACTCCAGCGCGGCCAGCCCGAACGTCTCGTGCGGCCCGGGCGCCAGCGTCACGTCGGCCGAGGCCAGCAGCCCGGCCACCGTGTGGCGATCGGAGACGAAACCGGTGAAGTCCACCGGCAGCCGGGCGGCCTGCCGCTCCAGCCTGGCCCGCAGCGGACCCTCGCCCACGACGACGAGCCGGGCGTCGACCCCGGCGTGGCACAACTCGCCGATCGCGTCGATGCTGCGGTCGACGCGCTTTTCCACCGACAGCCGGCCGCAATGGACCAGCAGCAGCTGGCCCGGCGCGGCCCAGCGCCGCCGTACCAGGTACGAGTGCCGGCGCGGGTGGAAGGTCTGCAGGTCCACGCCCAGCGGGACGGTCACGGTGTTCGTCGCGCCGATGCGGTCGAATTCCTCACGCGCAAAACCGGTGGTGCACACCACGGTGTCGTAGTCGGCGGCGGTGCGCGCGTTGGCCAGGTCGGCGAACTTGACCGCGGCGCGGCGCGGAAGTATCTGCCCCACAAGGCGATCCAGCCGCTCGTGGGAGATCATGACGGTGGTGGCGCCGTGGTTGCGGCCCCATCGGCCCAGGGATCGCAGCGTGAGCCGGTCGGATACCTCCAGGGCGTCGGGACGTAACGCCTCCAGCAGCGACTTGACCGGGCCTGGCAGGACAGCGCGGTAGCCGCCGGTGAGCGGAATCAGCCGCGCCGGCAGGGTGATTCGCACGACGCCGGTGCGCAGCTGGCTGCGCTCGGCGCGCTGGCCGGGAACGATCAGGAACACCTCGTGCCCGCTGGCGCAGTATTCGGCGCCGAGCCGGTCCACCGCGGTGCGAAGGCCGCCGGAGCGAGGGCCATAGAAATTGGCGACCTGTACTACACGCATAACGTGAGGACACGCGGTGCGCGTGTGCGTTCAACAATGTGGACTTGACGCTGGCCTGAACAGTCCATGAATTCCGCCGAACGGGCTACGCCCGGTCGCCCTTCGGACCTTCGGCCTGGTCGATTTGCTCGGCGATGTCGGCGCCGGACAGCCGAGCGTCGAGGAAGTCGCCGGAGGTGGGCAGGCTCAGATGCAATTGCGACGCCCCACTGATCGCGACCTCTCCACGCTCGAGGGTGAAATCGAGGATGTGCCCGCCGCCGGTGCGGTCGGCGTTGAGGAAGTGCAGGTGATACCCGGCGACCGAGATGCCCTGCTCGAAGTCGGGGGTGCGGAACCCGACCACCGTGCCCGAGACGTCGGTGAAGACGGTCTCGGCCTGTTCCTCGGTGGCCTGGGTCAGCGGGGGGTAGGGCGGCTTCTGCGCCATCACGGTGCGGGTGTGCAGCTCGGCGAAATGCCCGGTGATCCGAACGGCGTAAATGAGGTTGGCGCTGGTGATTTGGCGGTCGATCGCGGCGGTCAGCTCCGTGCGGGGAGTACGGCTGCGGATCGCGATCTGAAAGTCGTTGTGGAATCGGGTGACCGCCGCGAAGGGGCTGCGGTCGGTCGGGGCGGCCCGGCTGGCGGAGCCGTCCGCGCGCAACCGGTAGCAGACGCCGTCGAGAATGACCATCTCGCCGTCCAGGTGATTGAAGGTGCCCAGCCCGAAGTCACCGTGGCGCAGGATCTCGGCCACGGTGACGTCGCCGTCGTAGACGCCCTCCAGCAGGGCGCCGATCGTCGAGAACTGGTACACCTCGGCGTCGTTCGCGTGTTGATGGGTGAGCAGCGTTGTCGCCCAATGGTGGAAGCGTTCGTAGGCGCCGGTAGGGGTGTCCATGGTCCTCATTCGAAGGGGTCGTCGTGCAGGTGTGCGGCGAGGTCGGTATTGCGGCTGTAGTCCACGGGGACGTCGATCAGGGAAGGGCCGTCCTCGGCCAGCGCCTGGCGCAGGGTGGCGGTGAATTCGTCCAGCGTGCTCACCCGGTAACCACGGGCGCCGAAGGCCGCCGCGTAGGAGACCAGGTCGTAGTCGCTGAGCTCCACACCGGATTTGCGGTCGTACTTGAGCATCTCCTGGAAGCCGACCATGTCATAGCTGTTGTCGCGGAACACGATGTGGGTGAATGTCAGCCCCAGATGGGTTGCGGTCGCGAGCTCCTGGGCGGAGAACAGGAATCCGCCGTCGCCGGAGACGGACACCACCTGCGTTCCGGGCCGCACCAGACAGGCCGCCATGGCCCAGGGCAGCGCCACGCCCAGGGTTTGTTGTCCGTTGGAGAACAACAGCCGCCGCGGCTCATACACCCGAAAGTGGCGGGCCATGTAGATGTAGACCGAGCCCACATCGCAGGTGATGGTGGCGGTGTCGTCGAGTTCGTCGCGCAGCCGCAGCAGGACGGCGACGGGGTTGAGGCCCTGGCCTTCGGGTGTGGCACCCCCGGCCGTTATGTCGATGTCGATCAATGCCTTTCGCTGGGTGGCGATCTCGTGCTGATAGTCGTCGGCGAGCGTCAGGCCGGCCAGCTGGTCGGTCAACGAGGTGAGGGTGGCGGCGATGTTGCCGAGCAGTTCGACGGTGGGTTGATAGTGGTTGTCGATGTCGGCAGGCACCGAGTCGACGTGCACGACGGTGCGGTCGACGTCGGTGTTCCACAGCACCGGGTCGTACTCGACGGAGTCGTACCCGACGGCGACCAGGACGTCGGCGTGGGAGAGGACGACATCGCCGGGCTGATTGCGGAACAGTCCCACCCGGCCCAGGAAGTTGTCCTCCAGCGCGCGGGAGATCACCCCCGCGGCCTGGAAGGTTTCGACGACGGGCAACCCCGTCGTGGCGACCAGGGCGCGCAGCGCCAGGCAGCTGTCGGGGTCGGCGCCGCGCATACCGACCAATAACGCCGGCCGCCGCGCGGCGCGGATCAGCTCGCCCGCCTGCGCGACGGACGCTGCCGGGGCGGCCGCCAACGGCGGAATAGGTTGCCGCCCAGGGATGCTCGCCGCGGTGGGGGCGGCCAGGACGTCGGCGGGCAGTACGACGGCGGCGGCGCCGCGCGGTTCGCTGAGTGCGGCGCGAAACGCACCGACGGTGGCCTCGGCGGCGTTGCCGGGGTCGTTGACCTCGCCGGTGAATTTGGTGACCGTCCTGAGCATCGCGGCGGCGTCCATGGACTGGTGCGTGCGTTTGAGCCGGTCCTCCCGGCGCACCGCGCCGCACAGCGCCACCACCGGATCCTGTTCGGTGTTGGCAGTCAACAATCCGGTGGCCAGGTTGGTGGTGCCGGGGCCCGATGTCACCAGCACCACGCCGGGGATGCCGGTGAGACGGCCGATGGCCCCGGCCATGAAGGCGGCGTTCTGTTCGTGGCGGCACACCACCAATTGCGGGCCGGAGTCCAGTAGGGCGTCGTAGACGGCGTCGATCTTCGCGCCCGGCACACCGAAGACGTACTGCACGCCCTGCGCCGACAAGACGTCGACGATCTTCTGCGCGCTGCGCACGGGATCACCGGGGTTCGTGGGGGCCATGCGCCCAGCCAAGCACGGGTCGTGGTCTGTTGGCGATTCGAGTGTGCGCTCAGGGCCTTGAGTGTGCGCCCAGGGCGGCGACACGCCGAGCGGCGCCGCCCTAGGCGCACACTCAACGGCGAATCCTTTCGCCTACCCGCTGGACTCCGGCCCGAACCAGCGCCGCAGCGCCGCATATAGGCGGGGACGGTCGGCCGCGCCGAATTCGCTCGCGGCCCAGGCGACGTATCCGTCGGGCCGGATCAGCAGTGCCGCCGCGGGCGGGTCGTGGAGTGTCGCGGTCACGATGTCGACCCGATCGGCCCAGCCGGACGCCGCGGCCCCGATGCTGCCGTCGAAATCGAGCAGCACCGGGCGTGCGCTGTGCAGCAGTTCGGTGACCCGTCGGCCATCGGTGAGCGTCAGCTCGGGCACGGGCCAACCCGATAGGGGATGGTCGTCACCGACGTCGTACCGCACGTCGGTGCCGGCCAGCAACGCGGCCATGTGTTTGGCGACGTCGGGAAGGGTGAACAGTTCGCCCATCAGGGTGCGGAGCGCGGCGACTTCGGCGCCCGGGAACATCAGGGCGGTCTGGGCCTGCGAGTGCATCATCACGCGTTCGCCGACGGGATGCCGTTCGGATTCATAGGTGTCGAGCAGTCCGGCCGGCGCGCGCCCGTCGAGGTGGGCGGCGAGCTTCCAGCCCAGGTTCATGGCGTCTTGCAGGCCCAGGTTCAGGCCGGGGCCGCCCATGGCGCTGTGGACATGTGCGGCGTCGCCGAGCAATAGGACCCGGCCGGCGCGGTAGCGCTCGGCGTGGCGGGTATTTTGACCGTTTATCCGCCGAAGAGCATGTGGCCCCGCACCTTTCGGCTCTTCGAAGGGAACGTCGACGCCGAGGACACGTCGGGCGCTTGCCAGCACTTCGGCCACGCTCATCGGTGTGTCCTCGACCGGCGGCCCGAATTCCAATGTGCCGAACAAGGACCGACCGGGTTCGAACTGCGCGTAGATCACCCCGCCACGGTCCAAGCGCGTGTGGCCCAAGGGGAGCCGGCCGAACCCGGGAATGTCCAGGCTGCCGTCGGCGCGCTTGAGGTCATCGGGGACGTGCACGTGGGCGAGGCGGCCTACCACGTCCAGCGTGGTACCGGGGAAGTCGATCCCCACCGTCTTGCGCACCAGGCTGCGTCCGCCATCGGCACCCACCAGATACCCGGCGTCGATGCGATAGTCGCGTTCGGGGGACGACACCCGCAGCGCAACGGCGTGTGCATCCTGCTGCAAATCCGTCAGTTGGTGTGCCCAGCGCAGGTCCACTCCGAGATCGCGGGCCCGCTTCTCCAGCGACCGCACCAGCCGAGGCTGGGGCATGACCATCGCGTACATCGGATTGTCTTCCAGGCCGGCGAAGTTCAGCATCATGGCGGCGAACATCCAGCCGTACGTGGGCTTCGGCGGATCGGCGTCCCCGGTCAGCTCCCGGTACATGCCGCGCATATCGAGCGTCCGGACGACCTGCCCCACAAGACCGTTCGCCTTCGGCTCGTCGCTGGGCCCAGGCAGGCCGTCGAGCACGACGGGGCGGATGCCGGCCAGCGCGAGCTCGCACGCGAGCATGAGTCCGTTGGGGCCGGCACCGGAGATGACGATGTCGGCGTATTCGTCAGTCATGGGACCTCTTCTTGTGCTTGGCGGGTTCGGGCAGGCCGGCGCTGACGGCAGCGAAGCCGGAACGAATCAGGTCGGTGATCGGGACCGGTGGGTCGGCCCGGACGTAGGCCTCCGCCGCGGCGTCGCCGACGGCGCGCACGATCGCCACCACCAGCCGGGGATACAGGTCGTGCTCGGGATCGGTGCCGGTGCGCTCAGCGATCACGGTGAGCCATTCATCGAAGAGGTTCTGCGGCAACGCGTTACGCACCTGCGGGTTCATCAGCATCTTGCGTACCTCGACGAGTTCCTGGCGGCTGAGCACCTGGTTTTCCTCCCCGTGCACCTCGCCGAAGTCGGCTTCCAGCGGCTCGAGCACAGCGTGCGTGATCGCCGTCCACAGCGGTTCGTCGGGCGGGCGTTGCCGCAACGCGGCAATGCCGCGGCGCATCCGCTCGGTCTGTCGGTAGGCGAGCGCCTCGTACTTTCCGCCGAAGTAGTTGTTGAAGGTGCGCAACGAAACGCCGGCCAGGCCGGCGATGTCCTCGCGCGTCACGTTGTCCAGTCCGCGTTCGAAGGCCAGGTTGAGCGCGGCGTCGCTGAGCGCACGCCGGGTGTCGGCCTTCTTGCGCTCGCGCAACCCGCGCGGTGGTTCGGTCATGACGACCACCGTATGCAAAAGTTGCACGGCAGGCAATATTGCACGGCGAGCAATATTTGGGTCCGCGCCTAGCCTGGGGTGTGGGCAGCGGATGCCACGATCGGTGGGTCAACCGAATTCGCGCTGGAGGGCGAAGCCATGGATGTGCAATTCATCACGAGCGTTGCAGTAATCACCCCTGAGCCGGCGGTCAGCCGACGGCTCTACGTGGACACGCTTGGCCTGCCCCTGACCGCGGAGGCCGACGGCTATCTCCACAGTGAAGGCATCGACGGCTGCAAGTCTTTCGGTGTCTGGCCACTGACTCAGGCCGCGCAAGCCTGCTTTGGCACGCCTGACTGGCCGGTTGAGCGGCCGGTGCCACAGGCCAGCGTCGAGTTCGAGGTAGCGGACGCCGACGCCGTCCGCGCCGCCGCGAACGAGTTGACGCAGAAGGGGTTCACGCTGCTGCACGACGCACGCACCGAGCCGTGGGGACAAACCGTCGCTCGACTGCAGTCCGTCGAAGGCACGATCGTCGGCATTTCTTACGCGCCCGCGATGCATTCGTAAAACTCGCGCCTGCTACCGCTTGCCCCAGTCCCAGGGCGGCGTCGTCAGCAGGTTCTGACCGGCGACGCGTGTCTCGCCCCACTCCTTGTAGAGCTCGATCTCGACCGTGTCGTCGCCGGTGGCTTCCAGCAGTGATCGTGAATGGGTGACCACCAGGACCTGGGTCCGGGCTGCAGCGGCGCGGATCAGCCCGGCGAGTGGACGCACCAAGTCCGGGTGCAGGGATGTTTCGGGCTCGTTGAGCACCATCAGCGAGGGCGCCTGCGGGCTGAGCAGGGCGGCCGCCCACAGCAGGAATCGCAGTGTGCCGTCCGATAATTCGGCTGAGCGCAGCGGCCGCAGCATGCCGCGCTGCCGGAGCTGCAAGTCGAACAGCCCGTCGTGCACGGCGACCGACACCGTGGCGCCGTCGAAGGCCTCGGCGACGGCTTCGCCGAGGCCGTCGATGCCGGCCTCGATGATCGTCTGGATGGCGGCGGCCAGGTCGCTGCCGTCGTCGGCGAGCACCGGGGTGCGCGTCCCGACCTGCGGGTGCCGCGCGGGCGCGTCCGCGTCCACCCGGAAGCCGTCGTAGAACCGCCAGCCGCGCAGCCGCTCGCGCACGGCGGCGAGCTCGGGAAGCGCATGCGGGTGGGCGTACTCGGCCAGCACGCTGCGGTACAACGGCAGGGACCGGGACAGCTCGTCGAATCCGCGGCCGGTGTCGGCGCTGGCCTCGACGAAACTCGCGGCGCGGCGCACCAGCGTCGTGCCAGTGCGCAGCACCGGGCCACCGAACACTGCCTCGCGTTTGATCTCGGGATCGCGGGCGAAAAGCGAATCCGCTCGCCCCGCGGACACCGGGATGCCCAGGTCGACGAGGTAGCCGAAATCGTCTGCGGCAAAACCCAACTCGAGGGATACGGGACGGGTGCGCACCGTGCCCTGGGCCTTGCCCGTCCGGCGTGCGCCCTTCAGCTCCTCGGGTCCGGCCCACAGCGCGGACTGCAGACCGCCCTCGCGGGCCAGCGACGCGATCACCTCGCCGCGTCCGCAATCGGCCAGCAGCCGCAGCGCGCGGTACAGCGACGACTTCCCGGCGCCGTTGGCGCCGGTGACCACCGAGAGCCGGCCCAGCGGAAGGATCACCTCACGCAGCGACCGGTAACCGCGGATCGCCACCGTGTGCAACATGGAGCCGACTGTACGGTCGGGGACCGACGCGCCTACTCGTTGTCGGCGGCGTCCAGCAGCTGCACTTCCTCGAGGTCCATCTCGTTCTGCAGCTCGCGCAACACGATGTCGTCGATGAGGTTCTGGTTGCGCAGCGCGGTGATCTCCCGCCGCTTGCTGTCCAGGACACCCAGCCGCACCCGGCGCACCAGCTCCTTCTTCTTGACGAGGTGGTTGTCCGTCGAGCCGTTCTCGGTGGCGACGGCCACCGCGGCCTTCTCCTCGTACTCCTTCTGCAGCCGGCGGCGCAGGTCGTCGCCGATGCCGACCTCGTCGGCGACGGCCGGCAACGCGTCGAGGGCGGCTCGCATGCCCCGGGTGCGGGCCAGCTGCAACTCCTCGGCGTGGGCGACGTCCTCGGGCATCTTCGCCCAGCGCACCACGGCGGGCAGCGTGGTGCCCTGGACCAGGACGGTGGTCAGGATCACGACGACCACGATGAAGATGAGCAGGCTGCGGTCGGGGAACGGCGCGCCGCTGAGTGTGGTCGCCGGGACGGCCAGGGCCGCGGCCAGCGACACGGCCCCACGGAATCCGGCCCAGGCGGTGACGAAGCGTTGCCGCCAGCTGACGCGACGCTCGCGTTGCGCCTCTCGGCGGTCGATCAGCCGGATCAACACCACCGTGAGCTCGCCCCAGAAAATGCGCGAGACGATCACCACGGCGGTGACGGCGAGTGCAATGAACAGCGCGCGGCGAATCCCGCCGTCCACGCCGGCGATGCCGTGCAGTGCCGCCGGGATCTGGACGCCGACGAACACCCACAGCGAGCCGTTGAGCAGGAAGGTCGCGCTGTCCCAGAACGAGTAGGCCTGCAGGCGGGACCGGGCGCGGATCACCACCGGCCCGGCGTAGGCGAGCACCAGCGCCGCGACCATGACCGCCACCACGCCGCTGCAGTCCATGCTCTGGGCCAGCAGGAATGCCGCGAAGGGCGTCAGCAGGCTCAACGCCATTTCCTCTTGTGGGGCGTCGATTCTCTTGCGCACCAGCGTGACCGCTCCGCCGACCAGGAGTCCGGCGGCGATGCCGCCCAAATAGGAGCCGACGAAACGGCCGACCAGATCGATCGGGGTGATCGCCGATCCGCCGATCGCCACGTGGACCGTGACGGCGAACAGCACCAGGGCCGTGCCGTCGTTGATCAAACTCTCGGCCTTGAGCACGGTGACCGACCGGCGCGGCAACTTCTTCGCCAGGCCGGCCACGGCGGCGGCGTCGGTGGGGGAGAGCACGGCGCCCAGGACGGCCGCCGCGTGCGAGTCCATGCCCAGCGCCCGCGCCGTCCACGACACGGCCACCGCCGTGGCGATCACCAGCCCGACACTGAGGAAGACGATGATGCGCGCGTTCGCCCGGATCTCGCGGAAGCTGGTGTTGAGGCCCTCCCAGTAGAGGATCGCCGGCAGGAACAACAGCAGCACGATCTCGCCGTTGATGTGCACGTGACCGAAGTGCGGGATCAGACCGAGCAACGTGCCGAGCACGATGAGCAGCACCGGGGGGCCTACCCGGTAGCGCCGGCCGACGACCGTCCCGACGATGACGGTGGAGACGAGCGCGACGATCAGGACGAGGCCAAACACCAGCCCATCCTGCCGGACCGGTGCGGGTCGCGCCGACCGGGGCTTGGGCGACGCGCTGTCACTCCCGTCACTTCAGCCCCGTCGGCGGGATGGTATGCGAGTCTCGAACTTGATAGCGCCCGCGATATCAAGTTCAAGAGTCGACTGATAGGCGGGCGTTCGGCGCCACGCACGGCTGGCAAGACGTGGCAGTGTTGGCGGTGTGAGCGACGCGGAGGCTTTCGAGTCCCAGCGGCCGCGGCTGTTCTGGTTGGCGTATCGGCTGCTGGGGTCGGCGAGCGAGGCCGAAGACGCTGTGCAGGACGCTTATCTGCGACTGCACGCCGCGGATGCGGAGGCAATCGAGTCGCTGCCGGCCTGGCTGACCAAGGTCGTCACGAACCTGTGCCTCCACCGGCTCACGTCGGCGCGTGCCCGTCGAGAGGTTTACGCCGGGCCGTGGCTCCCGGAGCCGGTTCTGACCGACGACCGGACACTGGGCCCGTTGGATACCGCCGAACAACGCGAGTCCGTGTCGGTCGCGCTGCTGAGCCTGATGGAACGGCTCAGCCCGACCGAGCGCGCGGCGTTCGTACTCCGAGAAGCGTTCGGCTACAGTCACTTCGAGATTGCCGAGATTCTGCAGACGTCGGAAGCCAACGCCCGCCAGCTGTACCGGCGAGCGAAGCAGCGGCTCGGCGAACCGCGGCAGCGTTTCCAACCGGATCCCGCGCGGTGGCGCCGCCTGGTCGACCGATTCTTTACCGCCGCCCACGCGGGCGACGTCGCCGGACTCGTCGAGATCCTGACCGACGACGTGACGTCCACGGCCGACGGCGGCGGCAAGGTGGCGGCCGCCCGGCGCCCAATCATCGGGCGCGACCGGGTGGCCTCCTACGTGGCCCGCGCGTTCAGCAGGAACGTCCCGCGGCTGGGGCTGCGGATGGACGTCGCCGAGGTCAACGGCGAGCCGGCGATCCTGGCGTTCGACG
This sequence comes from Mycobacterium sp. E3247, assembly GCF_001667785.1. Taxonomy (NCBI): domain Bacteria; kingdom Bacillati; phylum Actinomycetota; class Actinomycetes; order Mycobacteriales; family Mycobacteriaceae; genus Mycobacterium; species Mycobacterium sp. E3247. The sequence continues at coordinate 70,180 of NZ_LZJG01000052.1, forward strand.
GCGAAACGCTGACCGGCGTGCTGTGCTTCGAGATCGTCGGCGAACGGATCGCGGCCCTGCGGGCCATCGCCAATCCGGACAAATTGCGATTTCTGGCCGGGCAGTTGTCACATCCGGCGGGCCTGTCCGGTTCATAAGGTGTGACGAACTCTGTACTCGTAACCGGCGGCACGGGAACCGTGGGCCGCATCGTCGTCGACAACCTGACCGCCGCCGGTAAAGACGTCCGCGTTCTGAGCCGCGGGCGGCGGCGCCGGCACACCGACGTCGAGCATGTGGTCGGCGACGTGCGGACCGGCGACGGCCTGGATGCGGCTGTCGACGGCGTCGACACGATCGTGCACTGCGTCTATCCCACCGAGCACCTGGTCGCGGCGGCGAAACGGGCGGGCTCACCGCATCTGGTTTACGTCTCCATCGTCGGAATCGACCGCGTCCCATTCGCCCTGTACCGCATCATGCTCGCCAACGAACGCATGATCGCCGAGTCGGGCTTGCCGTGGACGGTGCAGCGGGCGACCCAGTTTCACGATCTGATCGCGTTCCTCTTGCGCATGCTCGCGAAACCGCCGGTCATGGTCGTGCCGTCGGGCCTGAGGTTCCAACCGGTCGACGTGCGCGACTTGGGCGAGCGGTTGGCAAGGTTGGCGCTCGGCGAGCCGATTGGACGTGCGCCGGATTTCGGCGGCCCGGAGGCCCGTACACTCGACGACCTTGCCCGCAGCTACCTGGCGATCGTTGGCAAACGGCGACCCCTCGTGCCGGTCCGCCTGCCCGGCAAGGTGTTTGGCGGGATCCGCGCCGGCGGGCTGCTGGCCTCGGAGCACGTCGTCGGCGTGATCACCTTCGAGCAGTACCTCCGTCAACAGGTCGAAGCGGGGCAACTGCCGTACCGCGACGCCATCCGGGCCTACCTGCCACACCGCACGGGCAAAAGTTCGCGATGACGGTCCGACCGACCAGCCCGGTGTCGGCGGGCAATCTACCTTCGCTCGACGCGCCGACCTGAGCACCACGCATCCGGGCCATAATGGGCTCGATGACTGTCGGGAAGATCAGGCTCTTGGTGACCGTCGCGATGCTCGTTTGGCCGATGTTGGTCGGCTGCCACTTCGCGTCCAGGAACCCACCGTCGACCAAGACGCTGCAGGTCCCCATGAACGACGTCCTCACGCAAGACGCCATCACGCAGAGCATCACGCTGGCCGTCGGCAACACGCTGGTCGTGAAGCTGGGCTCGAATTACACCACCCCGTACCGGTGGACGCCGGAGACCAAGATCGGCGACCCGGCGATCATCAGGCAAACCAGCCATGAATTCGTGCCCCCGAGCTCCGATGCGCTGGGGGCGCCCGGCACCGAGGTGTGGACGTTCACGGCGTTGAAGCCGGGGACCACCACGATCGGCACGTCTTACACCAGTTTCGTCGGTAAGGATTCCAAACCGGCGTGCACCTATACGGCCAACATCACGGTGCAGTGAGCCGCGCCGGCAAACGACTGCGTCCCACGGCGTGGCAGGGGCTTGCCCATCTCGCGGCGCCTTTGGCGGCGGGGTGGATGCCCAGCGCGTGGCTGACGAGGCCGATCCCGGCGCCGAGGATGGGCCAGATCGGCCAGAAGTAAGTGGCGCCGGTGGTGGCGGCGACGGCCGCCCACACGGCGAGCACGACGACGGTCATCGCGACGTAGGCGGCCAGGTGCAGGCGCACGCCGCGCCGGGCGGCCTCGACGCGGGCGGCGCGCCGGCGTGGGTCCGCACGCCGGATCCGCTCGAGCGGCAGGTCGGCGAGGAGCCGGTCGAGCTCACTGGTGGTGTGCGCGCCGAACACCGCCTGCACCCGTTGCTCGTACTCGTCCAGTTGCAGGTAACCCTGTGCGAATGCCTGGCCCAGGCGTTCGGCCGTCGCCTCCCGGTCGCGGTCGCCGGCGCGGGGGGCCGTCAGTTGCTGGTCCATTTCGTCCCCTTCCGAAAGATGTGAATGGCCTTAACATACTCGGGCAATGTTAATATCGTCAACATGGCACGCCCGCGGAAAGCCCCGGCCAGTGCGAAGCGTCGGGACAGCTACCACCACGGAGACCTCAAACGCGCCCTGAGCAGCGCCGCCCTGTCACTGGTGGCCGAAAAGGGGCCGAAGGGTTTCACCCTCACGGAGGCGGCGCGGCGCGCCGGGGTCAGCGCCGCCGCCCCGTACCGGCACTTCGCCGACAAGGCCGCGTTACTCGCGACCGTGGCCGAACAGGGCTTCCGCGACCTGCACGCCGCGTTGAGCGCGGCCGCCGACGAGGCTCCCGACCCGAAGGACCGGGTGACCGAACTCGGCCGCGCGTATGTGCGCTGGGCCGTCGCTCACCCGGACCACTACCGGGTGATGTTCGGCGCCGAGCTGTCCAAGGGCGACCATCCCGACTTGGCGACCGCCGGGGAGGAGGCGTTCGGTGATCTGCTCGGCGCGATCGCGGCGTGCCAGCAGGCGGGCGTCGTCGGCGGCGATGACCCGCGCGAACTCGCCGCGCCGCTGTGGTCCTTGGTGCACGGTGTCGCATCGCTGGCGATCGGCGGCGACCTACGTGCGGTCGGCATCGAGCACGACCCGGACGCCATCGTCGCCGGCGTGGTGGCCCAAATGCTCAGCGGCTAGGCCACGTTGGCCTTGCGGAGCGTCGAATAGACCTCGGCCAGGAATTGCTCGGCGGCCACTGCGGCGTGCACCGCCCGCGCCGAACCGAAGATGTCGAAAGCGTGCTGGGCGAGCGGCATTTCGGCGTACACGACGGGCTGGGTGCTGACCTGTCGCAGCCGTTCGACAAATGCGCGCGCCTGCTCGACGGGCACCAGCGAGTCGTTGCGGCCGTGCAGCACGAAGAACGGGGGAGCGTCGGGGGAGACGTGGTTGACCGGCGACGCGGTGATGAACGGCTGCATGTTCGTCGAGGGTCGCTCCTTGACAACGGATTTGACGAGCAGCGCGGGCATCATCGGGTGCATCGCGTCGTTGAAGCGGGTGAAGTCGTAGACGCCGTAGAACGGCACGGCGGCCTGCACCCGGGTGTCGGCGTCCTCGAAGCCGGGCTGGAACTCCGGATAGTTGGGCGTGAGCGCGGCCAGTGACGACAGGTGGCCGCCGGCCGAACCGCCGGTGATGGCGATGAATTCGGGATCGCCGCCGTACTCGGCGATGTGGGTCTTGACCCACGCCAGGGCGCGCTTGACGTCGACGATGTGGGCGGGCCAGGTGTTGCGCGGGCTGTGCCGGTAGTTGATCGACACGCAGACCCAACCCAACTCCGCCAGGTGGCTCATCAACGGATGTGCCTGTCCGCGCTTGTTTCCCGTCGTCCACGCACCGCCCGGGATCTGGAAGAGCACCGGCGCCTTGCCGGCCGGGTCCAGATCGGGACGGCGCCAGATGTCCAGAAAATTGGCGCTGCCGAATTCGCCGTAACTGATGTTCGAGTCGTGGGCGTAGTCGCGGTAGATCCGCATCATCCGCAGCAGCCCCGGCGTCTTGGCGGTGCCGCTACCGGCCGGCCGGCGCCATAGATCCCCCGACTCGGTGAGGCGCGACGCGCCCAGGCCGCTGTCCAGCGCCTCGGTCAGCGGCACGTTCGCCTTGTGCCCGGCGCGGCTGAAGTTCAGCAACCCCAGCGCCGAGACACCGGCGACCGCCCACGCGGCGAACCGCACCGGCCGCGTCAGGCGTCGGGCCGTCAACGCCAGCCCGCCGAGCTGGCTAACCAGGGTCTGCAGCGGCAGCTCGGTGACGACCACCCCGAACATGAACGAGAAGAGCGAGAGGTAGCCGCTGCGCGCCAGCGGCCGGTACGCGTTGAGCGTGGACACGGCGGTCACCGCCGTGACCGCGAGCGACCCTATCTGCCGGATGACGTGGATGATTCGAGCTGTCCGCATGGGCTCACCTTATTAAAAGCCCCCGCTGCGTCGACCGCGACCAGTTGTCTCATGCGAACACCGTCTTGGGCAACGGCTGTTGGCGGATAAAAACCGCGCTTTTGATCGAGTTCTACGATTTGGTCTGACAGCGGCGCGAGCCGATTCGGCCACCTAAGAGGGCAGCGAGAAGATGGCTACCAAGATGCGCTTATTGTGGCGAGCGGTCGCGGCCGTCTGCGCCTCGGTGAACTGTTCGATCGCCCCGATTGCGGGCGCGCAATCGGCGTGTGCCGCCCTCGGTGGGACCGTCGACCAAAACCAGGTCTGCCAGGGCCACATCACCACGGCCGACTACACGCTCGACCTGAGCTTCCCGGTCAGCTATCCCGACCAGCAGGCCATGTCCGATTACCTCGTCCATACCCGAGACACCTGGGTCGACGACGTGCGGACGTACCCCCGGCATGATCGGCCGCCCTACCTGCTGACCATCATCGGAACGGCGTATCGGTCGGCCGCGCCCGGCTCGAGCACCCAAAGCGTGGTGCTGGACATGAACCAGGACCTGGGCGCCCACCCCGTGACGTCCTTCAAGGCGTTCAACTACGACCTCGGCAAGGGCGCCCCGATCACGTTCGACACGCTGTTCAAGCCGGGCACCAAACCGCTGGACGTCCTCAACCCGATCGTTGAGCGCCAATTAGGCCCGCTGCCGTTCGGCGAGCCCGGAGTCGAGGCGTATCAGAATTTCGCGATCACCGATGACGCCGTCATCTTCTTCTTCGGCCAGGGGCAGGTGCTGCCGTCGGTCAACGGGCCGCAGCAAGTTTCGGTGCCCCGTACCGAACTCGCCGCCCTGATGGCGTAGCCCTAGGTCGCCTCGGCCCGGCTTTCGAGTTTTTTGACCGCGGCGGGATCGTTCTCGGTCAGCCCGATTTTCGCGGCGCCGCCGGGTGAGCCGAGTTCGGTGAAGAAGTCGGCGTTGATCTGGGTGTACTGGCCGTATTCGCCGGGCAGGTCGTCCTCGTAGTAGATGGACTCGACGGGGCACACCGGCTCGCAGGCGCCGCAGTCCACGCACTCATCGGGGTGGATGTAGAGCATCCGTGCGCCCTCGTAGATGCAGTCCACGGGGCATTCCTCGATGCACGCCTTGTCCTTGATGTCGACGCAGGGTTCGGCGATCACATAAGCCATGACGCCATAGTCGTCGCCCCGACTGGGCGCGAGTAGAGGTCTCGGCGTTGTGAAGTCACAAGCTATGGTTGTGTCACACGGATTGATTGTGAGGGGATCAGCCATGCCGCTCAGCGCCCGGATGCCGGAGCTCGCCTCGTTCGAGGTGTTCTTGGCGATCGCCGAGACCGGCAGCCTGGGCCGCGCCGCGCGCGAACTCGGGCTGACGCAGCAGGCCATTTCGCGGCGGCTCGCGTCGATGGAGGCGCAGGTCGGGGTGACGCTGGCGGTGCGGACCACCCGCGGATCGCAACTGACGCCGGCGGGCCTGATCGTCGCGGACTGGGCCCGACGGTTGCTCGAGGTCGCCACCGAGCTCGACGCGGGAATGGGGGCGCTGCGCAAGGAGGGTCGTGAGCGGATCAGGGTGGCGGCCAGCCAGACGATCTCCGAACAGCTGATGCCGCACTGGCTGCTGTCCCTGCAGACGGAGGCGACGCGCCGCGGTGGCGCCGCGCCGCAGGTGATGTTGACCGCCACCAACAGCGAGCACGCGATCGCCGCGGTCCGCGACGGCACCGTCGATTTGGGATTTGTCGAAAATCCGGGCACACCAAAGGGATTGGGTACGTGCGTGGTGGGTCAGGACGAGCTGGTGATCGTGGTGCCGCCCGGTCACAAGTGGACGAGACGGGCGCGGGGTGTCTCCGCGCGCGAACTGGCGGAGACGCCGCTGGTTGCGCGCGAACCCCGTTCGGGGATCCGGGATTCGCTGACGGAGGCGTTGCGCCGGGTGCTGGGCGACGACATGGAACAGGCGCCGCCGGTGCTGGAGTTGACGTCGGCGGCGGCGATGCGCGCGGCCGTGCTCGCCGGCGCGGGCCCGGCGGCCATGAGCAGGCTGGCGGTGGCCGACGACCTGGCCGTCGGGCGGCTGCGCGCCGTCACGATCCCGAAGTTGGACCTACGCCGCAAGTTCCGCGCGATCTGGGTGGGTGGGCGCACCCCGCCGGCCGGGGCGGTCCGAGACCTGTTGAGCCACATCAACAGCCGTTAGGCCGCGGCGTCGGCAGCCAGGGCTTCGTCGTAACGGTCGAGCACGGTGGCGGCCACCAGGCGGTGCGCGCCGAGCGGCGCGGCCATCGGAATGTCGTTGTCCCGCGCGTAGGTTGCGACGCCGTCGGTGAGCAGCCCCGGCGCCAGGAACCAGGGTGCGATCACGAGCCGGCGCGCGCCGCGGCGGCGCAGGTGGCCGGCGGCGCGCTTCACCGACGCCTCGGGACGGGTGGCGAAAGCGGTGGTGGCACCGGCCCACCGGGTGCCGACGGCCAGCCGGGACGCGACCTTCGCGGTGCGCACGTTCGCCGCGGTATTGGACGAGCCGATCGCGACCACCATCACCCCGAGGTGGTCGTCGAGCGGGCAAACCCCGATCTCGGTGAGGCGTTCGCGCAGCACCGACACCAGACGCTCGTCCTCGCCGAGCACGTCGGCCTGCCGGATGCCGTGGGCGCCCGCTTTGGCGATCTGCGTGGGGATGTCGCGTCGCGCGTGGTAGGCGCTGGCCAGCAGCAGCGGGGCGACCACCGCGCGGCGGCGGTCCGGCAGTCCGGCCAGGACGTCGGCGAAGTTCGGTTCGTTGAGCTCCAGGAACGCCAGCCGCACGTCGAGGCCGGGGCGCACGCTCGCCAGCCGGTCGGCGACGGCCTGCGCGTTGGCGCCCGACCGTGGGTCCCGGCTGCCGTGGGCGGTGAGGACGAGGGTGCTCATGTTGCGTGCAACCCGCATTCGACCTTGTTTCGTCCCCGCCAGCGCCCACTGCGAGGATCCTCACCCTCGGCCGGCTTGGAGGTGCAGGGGGCGCAGCCGATGGACGGGTAGCCCTCCTCTACGAGCGGGTTGACCAGCACGTTGTTGCGCTCGATGTAGTCCTGGACGTCTTCGTCGGTCCAGGTCGCGATCGGGTTGACCTTGATCAGCTCGAACGACTCGTCGAAGCTGATCAGCGGCGCGTTGGCGCGGGTGGCGGCCTCCACCCGCCGCAGCCCGGTCACCCAGGCCGCGTAGCCGCGCAGGGCGCGGCGCAGGGGGAGGACCTTGCGCAGCCGGCAGCATTCGTTCGGTTCGCGGGCGAACAGGTCCTTGCCCAGCAGTTCGTCTTGTTCGGCCACGGTGTGCTCGGGCGTGACGTTGAGCAGGTGGATGTCATAGACGGATTCGACCGCGTCGCGGGTGCCGATGGTTTCGGCGAAGTGGTAGCCGGTGTCCAGGAACAGCACCGGCACGCCCGGGCGTACGTCGGAGGCGAGCGAAATCGTCACGGCGTCTTGCATGTTGGCGGCCACCACGTACTCGCAGTTGGCCCAGCCGCGGGGACCGTCGACGCCGCCGAAGTGCTCATCGGTCCAGCGCAGGATGTCGACCGCGCCGGCGCCCTCCATCTCGGCAGCGCCGCGCGCCGCGAGTTCGCGCAACTGCTCGTTGGTGAAGTTCATCGCCACCATGGCGGGTCCTCAGCTCCTATCGCAGGTCGGCCTCGTCGGCGCGCAGCGCCCACGACGCGAAAGTCTCTCCGCCGTCGCGGCCTTCGAGGAATTTGCGGGTCACCCGGTCGATGTAGTCGCCGAGCTCGTCGCTGGTCACCTTGTGCTGGCGCAGTTTTCGGCCGAAGCCGCTCGCCTCGCCGAGGCCGCCGCCCAGGTGGACCTGGAAGCCTTCCACCGAATTGCCCTCGCCGTCGTCGATCCACTGGCCCTTGAAGCCGATGTCGGCGACCTGGATGCGGGCGCACGAGTTCGGGCAGCCGTTGAGGTGGACGCTGATCGGCACGTCGAGCCTGGAGTCGACGTCGGCCAGGCGCTGTTCCAGCTCGGGCACCAAAGTCTGTGTGCGCACCCGGGTTTCGGCGAACGACAGCTTGCAGAACTCGATGCCGGTGCAGGCCATGGTGTTCTTGCGCCACGACGAGGGCCGCGACGGCAACCCCAGCGCGTCCAGCGCGGCGACGGTCTCGTCGACCAAGGCATCGGGCACGTCCAGGATGACCAGCTTCTGGAACGGGGTCAGCCGCGCCCGGTCGGAGCCGACCTTCTCCATCAGGTCTGCGATCGCCGAGAGGGTGGCGCCCGAGACGCGGCCGGCGATGGGGGCGACGCCGATGGCGTTGAGCCCGTTCTTGATCTTCTGCACGCCGACGTGGTCGATGGTCTGCTTGACCGGCGCGGGGGCCGGGCCGTCGATGAGCGGACGCTTCAGGTATTCGGTTTCCAGCACCTCGCGGAATTTTTCGACGCCCCAGTCCTTGATCAGGAACTTCAGCCGGGCCTTGGCGCGCAGCCGCCGGTAGCCGTAGTCGCGGAAGACCTGGGTGACGGCCTCCCAGACGTCGGGCACCTCGTCGAGGGGGATCCACACGCCCACCCGCTGGGCCAGCATCGGGTTGGTCGACAGGCCGCCGCCCACCCACAGGTCCATGCCGGGGCCGTGCTCGGGGTGGTCGACGCCGACGAACGCGACGTCGTGGGTCTCGTGGGAGACGTCCTGCAGGCCCGAGATCGCGGTCTTGTACTTGCGTGGCAGGTTGGCGTATTCGGGGTTGCCCATCGAGCGGCGGACGATCTCCTCGATGGCGGGGGTGGGGTCGAGCACCTCGTCGAGCGAGTCGCCGGCCAGCGGCGAACCGTGGATGCCGCGCGGGCAGTCGCCGCAGGCCTCGGTGGTCTGCAGCCCCACCGCATCGAGGCGGCGCCAGATCTCGGGGACGTCCTCGATGCGGATCCAGTGCAGTTGCAGGTTTTCCCGGTCGCTGATGTCGGCGGTGTCGCGGGCGAACTCGGTCGAGATCTGGCCCAGCGTGCGCATCGAGTGCACCGTCAGCGGTTTGCCGTCGGTGCGGACCCGCATCATGAAGTACTTGGCTTCGATCTTGTCGGTGTTGTCGTCGCCGGTCCAGCTGCCGTCGTAGCCCTGCTCGCGTTGGGTGTACAGGCCCATCCAGCGGAAGCGGCCGCGCAGATCGGAGTGGTCGATGCTGTCGAAACCCTGCTGGGCGTAGACGTTGACGATGCGGTCGCGCACGTTCAGGGGCGCGTCGTCGTTCTTGATCTTCTCGGTGTCGTTCAGCGGTTCGCGATCACCCAGCGCCCACTGGCCCTCGCTGCGGGTCTTGGCGGGACGTGCTGTGGTCATGTGGTGTGCTCCTTCGCGGTGCAGATCGGCTGGGGCTGCAGGGCTGCGGGCCGCGGCATCGACGCGATGATGTCTGTTGGGGGCGCGCCGTTGCGCCCACGTCTCATGGCTTCATAGTGCCCGGCATAGGCGTGCGGTAGTAGAGGTCGCGCCGTTGTGAGGGCACAACCGTTGGTTGTGTGTGCCGGTTCACGTTTATTGGTTTGGCGCGCAGCGTGATTGCAGTAGCCTGCGGGTGTGACTGGGCCTTCGCCGGACGCCCGGGAGCGCTCCGCGCTGTGTGACCTTTTCGCCGGGCTCGGCCCGTCCGCTCCCACACTGATCGAGGGCTGGACCGCTCACGATCTGGCCGCCCATCTCGTGTTGCGGGAACACGACTTCGTCGCCGGCCCGTGCCTGGTGCTGCCGGGCCGCTTTCAACGGTTCGCCGAGCGGCGCCGGGTTGCATTGGCCCGGGGCGCGGAGTTCGCGTCGCTCATTGCGACGATTCGCTCCGGCCCGCCCGTCGGGTTCTTCCGCATCGGCTGGGTTCGCGCGATGGCGAACCTCAACGAGTTCTTCGTCCATCACGAGGATCTGCGCCGGGCGAATGGGCTCGGGTCGCGCGGTCTGCCGCCCGAGCTGGACGCCGCGCTGTGGCGCAACGTGCGGCGCGGCGGTCGGTACCTGAGTCGGCGGCTTTCCGGTTGCGGTCTTGAGGTCTCCTGGCTCGGCACCGGCGAGCGGGCCACGGTGCGGCCGGGTTCACCGGTGGCCGTGCTCCGCGGCCGACCGGGTGAGCTGCTGCTGTACCTGTTTGGCCGCGTCGGCGCGGCGGAGGTCGAGGTGAGCGGACCGCCCGAGGCCGTCGCGGCGGTGCGTCGCACACACTTCGGGATGTGAGGGGTCGCTCGGAGGCGGGCACTTCGGCATATCCCTCGAAGCGCCGGCGCGAATCCGTGCAGGAAACAGACGTCGCCTCAGATCGGCGGGCGTACCATCAGCTCACGCTCAACGACGAGCGGGGACGACATGACTCACACCCACACGGACTCGACCGACGTCGACAAATGGGACCGCGGTCTGACCGAGCACGTCGTCGCGCTGACCCGCCCGATCGTCAAGCACTATTTCCGCTCCGAGGTGCGGGGCCTGGACAACATCCCGGACGGGCCGTCGCTGGTGGTGGGCAACCATTCCGGCGGCCTGATGACGTTCGATCTCCCGGTGTTCGCCGTCGACTACTACGACACGTTCGGCTACGACCGGCCGCTGTACGCGCTGGGCTTCGACACCATCTTCGCCGGGCCCGCCGCTGATTTCTTCCGGCGCACCGGCGTCATCCGCGCGACGCGGGAGAATGCCGCCCAGGCGCTGGCCGCTGGGGCCGTCGTGCTGGTCTACCCGGGCGGTGACTTCGACGTCTACCGGTCGACCCTGCAGGAGACCACCATCGACTTCGACGGGCGAACCGGCTACATCACCACGGCCGTCGAAGCCGACGTCCCGATCGTTCCCGCGGTCTCCATCGGCGGGCAGGAGAGCCAGCTGTTCTTGAGCCGCGGTCGGTGGCTGGCGCGTGCGCTTCGGCTCACCAAGTTCGAGCGCAAGCTGTTTCGCACGGACATCCTGCCGATCTCGTTCGGCTTTCCGTTCGGGCTCAGCGTGGTGGCGCCGGTCAACATGCCGTTGCCCACCAAGATCGTCACCGAGGTGTTGCGGCCCATCGAGATCGCCAAATTCGCCGGCGCACACGACATCAAGTGGCTCGACGCGCACGTGCGGTGGGTGATGCGGAGGGGGCTCAGAGAACTTGCCGCCCAACGCCGTTACCCGGTGATCGGCTAAGCCCCTGCGAACACCACGTCGGGGTTGAGGATGCCCGCAGGGTCGAAGCTCTGCTTGATGCGGCGCATGAGGTCGACCTTGACGGGGTCTTCCAGCTCGAGGAAGTACGGGGTCTTCGCGCGGCCCAGGCCATGTTCGCCCGAGATCGCGCCGCCCAATTCCATTGCCAGCGCAAAGATGTCGGTCATCAGCTTCTTGCGGGTGGCCGTGTCCTTGCAGAAGATGGCCAGGTGGACGTTGCCGTCGCCGGCGTGCCCGCAGCCCGCCGAGGCGCCACCGGCGGCCGCGGCCAGACCGCGCGCGGCGGACAGGAACTTCGGCATCGCGGAGCGGGGTACCACGGTGTCGATGATGTCGTCGGCGCCGATCGCCTTCGCCGTCCAAAACGCCTTCTCGCGCGCCTCGATCAGCTTGCGTGCCGAACCCCCTTCCAGCACATAGGCATCCACGGCGCCCAGCTCGGCCAGCAGTTCGCCGGCCTTCTCGACGTCCTCGTCCAGCCGGTCCGCGGTCCGGTTTTCCAGCGCCACAACAAGATAGGCGTCGCAGCTGTCGCGGACCGTGTCCGGAATGCCCAACTCCAGGTTCTGGGTATGCACGAGCGCGGCCATCGTCACGTTGTCGATGTATTCCAGGATGTAGGGCGCCAGGCCGCTGCCCACC